>JASHQL010000269.1 GCA_030039155.1 Streptosporangiaceae bacterium
ACCTGTCCGGCGCGATGCTGGCCAAGGCGATGACTGCCGAGCGGATGGAGCCACGGTCGATCAGGTACCTGCAGGCAGACGTCGGCGAGGCCGACTGGCTGCTCGGCGCCCAGTTCGACGTTGTCACCTGCAGCTTCGGCCTGTCGGACATCGACGACCTGGACGCGGCGCTGGCGTCGGTCGGCAGGGTGCTGCGGCCTGGCGGCCAGTTCGTGTTCTCGATCCTGCACCCGTGCTTTCCCGGCGGCACCGACGTGTCGGGCGCGTGGCCGTCGACCGGCTCATACCGGGTCGAGGGCTGGTGGCAGTCCGACAGCGCGCTGTCCGGGCTGCGCAACCGGGTCGGAGCCAGCCACCGGATGCTGTCCAGCTACCTGAACGCGCTGCGCCACCATGGCCTGTGGGTCGATGCGATGGCCGAGCCTGCGCCGCCGGCCGACTGGGCCGGCGCCCGGCTTGATGCGGCCAGGGGGCCGGTCTTCCTCGTGGTGCGCTGCGTCAAGCTCGCCCAGCTGGTCTACGGCTGAGCCGGCCAGGGGCAGGCGAGCCAGGCCGGGCGCTAGAGCGCTAGCCGAGCGGCCGGTCCTGGCCCGCCCAGTACGGGGCGCGCAGCACCCGCTTGAGCAGCTTCCCCGACCCGGTCCGCGGCAGTTCGGCGGCGAACGCCACCGAGCGCGGGATCTTGTAGCCGGCTAGGTGCTCGCGCGCGAACGCGGTCACCTCGGCCTCGGTCAGCGACGCGCCGGGCGCCAGCACCACGGTGGCGTGCACCGTCTCCCCCCACTCAGCCGACGGGATGCCGAACACCGCGGCGTCGTAGATGGCCGGATGCTGCTCGAGTACCGCCTCAACCTCCGCGGGGTACACGTTCATCCCGCCGGAGATGATCATGTCGTTCTTCCGGTCGCAGATGTAGTAGTAGCCCTCGTCGTCGCGATAGGCGATGTCGCCGACGGTCAGGAACCCGTCGAGGCTGGCGGCACTGTAGCTGTCCGGCGCCTTGTAGTACTCGTCGAACATCGACGGGGACCGCACGTACAGCTCGCCGGGGTGATCAGGCCCGGTGCCGGTGACGTCGTTCCCCTCCCGGTCGATCAGCCGAATCTCCACCCCAGGCGCCGGGCGGCCGCAGGAGCCGGGCTTGCGCAGCTGGTCCTTCGGCTCAAGCACGGTGTTGATGCCGAGCTCGGTAGAGGCGTAGATCTCCCAGAGCGAGTCGTCGGGGAAGTCCGCCAGGTAGCGCTGCTTGAGCGCGAGGCTCCACGGCGCGGCGTTGGCGATCATGCGCCGCATCGAGGAGCGGTCAAAATGTGACTTCACCGAGTCGGGCAGCGCGCAGACCATCCTGATCACCGCGGGCGCGGCGAAGCTGGAGCTGACCCGGTAGGTCTGCACCAGCCGCAGCCAGTCCTGCGGCTCGAACTTCCGCTGCACCACGACCGTCTGGCCGAGCGCCAGCGCCACCGACATGAAGCCGCTCGGCCCGCCGTGGTAGAGCGGCCCCGAGGTCAGGTACACGTCGTCAGGGGTGTAGCCGATCATGCCGTACAGCTCGTAGATCGCCCGCTCGTCCTTGAGCCCGTGCCTGACCGCGCCCTTCGGCTTGCCGGTGGTGCCGGAGGTGTAGATCATCATGGCGCCAGTGGCGCCGGCGATCGAAGCCTCGTCAGCCGCCGCCGGCGGCTCGACCGGAAACCCGGCCACGAAGTCGTCGCCGAGCATGCCGTGCGGCGGCACGCCGCTGAACACGATCACGTGCTTGAGCCCGCGCAGGCTGTCCCGCAACACCTCGAACAACTGGGCTTGCTGGCCGGCCACCACCGCGATCGGCGCGTCCGAGTGGCCGATGATGTGCAGCGCCTCCTCCGGCGCGAGCCGGTAGTTCAGCGGCACCGCGATCGCGCCTATTTTCCTGGCCGCGCAGATGACCGCGACCACCTGGGCCGAGTTCGGCCCGCACCACAGCACCCGCTGGCCAGGCCCGGCGCCGAGCGACACCAGCGCGTTCGCCATCCGGTTGGATCGGGCCTCCAGCTCGGCGTAGCTCCACCGCAGCACGTCGATGCCGTTGTCCTCGATGACGGCGGGCTTGGCCGGCTGGCTGTTGGCGTAGCTAGTCAGCAGGTCGGGCAACGCACCCTCCGCACGGTCACGGGGCGAGACGAGGGCAAGACGGGGTCACGACCGACGGCCGCAACCCCAGCGGTATCAGTATTGTCCGGCTGACATGCGGCAGACGTTCATTTGCTGTTATCTATCAGGCCAGATGCGATTGCAAGCCCGCGGCCGCGGCGGCAGCGGCGAGCCTCGGCCCGACCGCCGCAGCGACCTCAGCCGCGACCTCGGCCGGCGACCTGGCCGAGGTGTCCACGACGAGATCGGCGGCCTCGGTCAGCCACGGCAGCGCGGCGGCGTAGCCGGCCAGGTGGTCGAGCCGCCACTGCAGGATCCTGGTGCCACCGCCGTCGGCCAGGATCCGCTCGGTGATCACCTCGGCCGGCGCGTCGAGCAGCACGTGGAAGACGTCAAGCCCGAGCCGCCGAAGGCCGGCCGCGAGTTCCGCCCAGTACGAGCGCACCAGCACCGACTGCACCGCGATCAGGTGCTGCCCGGTGAACCGCGCCACCTCGGCGGTCACCACCGGCACCAGCGCCCGCCACGGCGCCAGATCCTGGAAGTCGGTGAACTCGTGATCGCTGAGGTTGTAGCGCAGCATGTAGCCGACAGTTTCCGGGTCGAACGTCCGCGCCCCGGCCAGCAGCGCGGTCAGCTCACCGGCGGTCGTGGTCTTGCCGACGCCGAATGTGCCATTGATCCAGATGATCAAGACAGCGCCGCCGACCAGGCCGCAGCCAGCCGGAGGGCAACCTCGACCAGGTGATCGGCCCGGCGGGCCGCTGCGGGCTCCTCGGCAATGGTCTCGGCCAGCAGCGCGTCAACGTTCACGCCAGCCGCCTCGGCCTCGGCCCGGCCGCCGGATTCCAGCCACCGCTTCAGCTGCGCGCCGTCGACCTCGGGATGGAACTGCACGGCCAGGTCGCGGCCGGCCGTGAACGCCTGCACGCACAGCGGCGTGCTCGCCAGCACCCGCACGCCGGCCGGCGGCAGGCACATGTCACCGTGGAACTCCAGCCACGGCCCGGCCGGGATGAGCCCGGCATCGACCGTGTCTACCGTGGTCCAGCCGATCTCCTTGACCGGCGCGGGGACCACCTTGCCGCCGTAGGCAACGGTGAGCGCCTGCGCGCCGAAACACACCCCGAGGACGGGAACGAGGGACTCCCGCACGTCCCGCAGCCACCGCAACTCCGCCTGATTGGCCGATGCATAGGCCTGGTCGTCGTAGATCGCGTACGCCGCGCCGAGCAGCACCACGTGGTCGAAGTCAGCCGGCGGCGGCAGCGGCCCGTCCGCCGGGTACATGTGGGTGCTGACCTGCCAGCCGCGGCCGGCGAAGGCGTCGGCCAGGAACCCGGCGTCATCGGTGAGGTGATGGCGGACCACAAGCACGCGCATCCAGCCAGGGTAGCCGGGCGCAAGAAATAGCATGCGCGGCCTGGCGCCCGGCCGGGATCATGGGCCATGGCCTGGAATCTGACCAGCGACGGCAACGAGTTCGTCGCGGCGGCCGGCGACTGGCTGCGCAGCGAGCCGGTCCGGCACACCACGCTGCTCACGGTGCTGCAGACCGTGCTCGACCGCGGGCCGGGCGCCTACGGCGACCAGCCGCCGCACTTCGGCTGGCACCAGGACGGCGGCCGGACGGACGGCGCGGTCCTGCGCACGCCGCCGTATTCGATGCTGGTGGCCCCGCTGCCGCCAGGCGCTGCCGGCCCGCTGATCGACGCGCTGCAGGCCCGCGGCGAACTGCCGCCCGCCGCCAACGTGGTCAAACCCGACGCGGACGCGGTCACCGCGGCCTGGCGCGCCGCGACTGGCGGCGGCACTAGCGTCGGCATGCGGACCCGGCTGTACCGGCTCGGCACGCTGCTGCCGCCAGACCCGCGGCCGGCTGGCCGGGCACGGCCGGGCACCCTGCAGGACGCTGACCTGCTGACCGACTGGTACGTGGCGTTCGCCGCCGAGGCGGGCACCCGAGCGCACCGGGCAGGCCAGGCCGTTGCCGATGTGCTCGAACGCGGCGCGGTCACCCTCTGGGAGGCCGACGACGCGCCGGTCTCGATGGCCGCGCTCAGCCGGCAGGTCGCCGGGGCGACCCGGGTCGGCCAGGTCTACACCCCGCCTGAGCTGCGCAGGCGCGGCTACGGCGCGGCGGTGACCAGCGCAGCCACGCAGGCGGCGCTCGCCGCAGGCGCGGCCGACGTGCTGCTGTTCACCGACCTGGCCAACCCGACTAGCAACGCCATCTACCAGCGGCTTGGCTACCAGCCGCTGGCCGACTGGTGCGAGCTGACCTTGCTGCCTGCCAGCTAGCCGCGGTAGGCCCAGCCCGACCAGGCGGCGACCGCGACCAGGATGACCGGCCCGCCGGGCGGCCGGGCGCCGTACTGCGGGTACTTCCCGGCCAGCAGCCGCCAGTGCGCCGCGTGCTCGGCGCCGCCGCGCACGATGACGGCCGCGCCGTCGGCGCGCGCCCACCACAGCCGCTCCCAGTCCGCCGAGTACTCGTCGGCCAGCAGGCTGACCAGCGGGTTCTGCTCGATGTTGGCGAGCCGCCGCAGCGCCGTGGTCGACTTCGGCTTGTCGTCGATGCCGGTCACGATCCGCCCGCTGTCGTCGACGGCGAACGTGCACGGCACCACGTGCGGCCTGCCCCGCAGGTCGGCGGTCGCCAGCCTGGCCACCGGCTGCGCGGCGAACCTGGCCATCGCCTCGGCCGGGTCGAGCCGCACGCTAGGCCGTGCCCCTGCGCGGCACGGCCTAGTCGCCCTTCACGTTGACGATCTGCCGCAGCGTGTGCGTGATCTCTACCAGGTCGGCCGCGTCCGCCATCACCTGGTCGATTTGCTTGTACGCGGCCGGGATCTCGTCAAGGAAGGCGTCGGTGTGCCGCCACTCGATGCCCGCCATCGCGGCCTCCAGCTCGGCCCTGCTGAACTTCCGCCGCGCGGCCGACCGGCTGAAGGCGCGGCCAGCGCCGTGCGGCGCCGAGTTCAGCGCGAGCCGGCTGCCCTTGCCGGCCACCACGTACGAGCGGGTGCCCATCGAGCCGGGGATCAGCCCTGGCCTGCCAGCCGACGCGTCGATCGCGCCCTTGCGTGACAGCCAGACCTGCTTGCCGAAGTGCTCCTCCCGCGCTGTGTAGTTGTGGTGGGTGTTCACCGTCTCGACGGCCTCGGCCTGCTGGCCGATCCACTGCTGCAGGCAGTCGGTGACGCGCGCCATCATCTCGGCCCGGTTCAGCAGCGCGAAGTGCTGGGCCCAGCGCAGGTCCCTGATGTAGGCCCAGAACTCCTCGGTCCGCTCGACCAGGTAGGCGAGGTCGGGGTCGGGCAGCCGGATCCACCACTTCTCGCACAGCCCGCGGGCGATCTTGATGTGCTTGTTCGCCAGCTTGTTGCCGACGCCGCGCGAGCCCGAGTGCAGGAACAGCCACACCCTGTCCTGCTCGTCCAGGCTCACCTCGATGAAGTGGTTGCCTGAGCCGAGGCTGCCGAGCTGCAGCCGCCAGTTCCCGGCAATCTGGTCCGCGCTTGCCGCACCGTCGAGCCGCTCAAGCTCCTCGATCCTGGCCTGGGTGCCGGCCCTGTCGACCGAGGCGTTGTGCTTGCCCGCGGACAGCGGGATCGCGCGCTCGATCGCGGTGCGCAGCCCGGCCAGCGGCCCGCGCGCGGCAACGTCCTGCGCGGTGAACTGGGTCCTGACCGCGATCATGCCGCAGCCGATGTCCACGCCGACCGCGGCCGGGATGATCGCGCCGAGGGTCGGGATCACCGAGCCGACCGTCGCGCCCTTGCCCAGGTGCGCGTCCGGCATCAGCGCGAGGTGCGGGTGGATGAACGGCATCGAGGCCGTACGCTCCGCCTGCTGCCTGGTCCCGTCGTCAAGTACCGACGCCCAGTTCATCAGCGTCTTGCTGAGCTGCTCCATGGTCCTGCCTCCGCGCAGGCACGGTAACCAGGTGCAGCCGGTCAGCGCATCAGGATTTCTGCTGCGCATCGAGCTGCCGCTGTGCTTCGTCCAGGATCGCGACGACCTGAGCACCGAACCTGACGTTGCACGGATGGCTGGCCGCGGCGTCCGGGATGGCTGCCTTCAGCTCGGTCAGCGCAACCCTGGCCGCATCGGCCGCCTGAGCGGTCTCCACCGGGGCCTCAAGCCGTCCCGAGTCTCCCCACAGCGACATCTCGTAGCATTCCGCCTGCGGTGTCGCGTTCAAGGTAGTCGTCACCGTGCTGGTCGCGCCGCCGTCGTGCCCGAACGTGAGATGGACAAGATCGGCACGCCCGCCGACCGCGGCGACCCTGTTGACCGGCCCGAGGCAGGCCGTCAGCAGCGAGACCGCGTGCGGTCCCAGGTCCCAGAGCGCGCCCTTGTCCCGCCGCCACGGGGTGTTGAACGGGTTGTCCGCGCGCAGCGCGTCGCCGAGCCAGACCATCGAGCCGCTAGTCCAATCGCTGCCGGCCACCTGGGCCAGCCAGGCCCTGACGTCTGGCTGGTAGCGGGCGGTAAAGAAGACCAGCGCCGCGACGCCGGCCTCGTCCACGGCGTCGGCGAGCCGCTGTGCGTCCGCGGCGGTCAGCGCGATCGGCTTCTCCAGCAGCAGGTGCTTCCCGGCGCTGGCCGCGCGCACCGCGATCTCGCTCTGCACGTCGGGCGGAACCGAGAAAACCACTCCGTCGACGCGGTCAAGCAGATCGTCCACCGACTCGCAGGCGGTCACGCCGAAGCGGCCGGCCAGCGCGGCGGCGGCGCCGGCGTTCCTGCCCCAGACGGCTTCGAAGGAGATTCCCTCGGCCGATGCCAGGGCCGGCGCATGGCAGATCGTGGCCCAGTAGCCGGTGCCGACGAGCCCGAAGCGGAGCGGTGCATCGTTTGTGTTCATCGTGACCATTGTGACCGGTGCGCCGCTCGCGCAGCTAGCCCAGGCCAGCAAGCATTAGGCTGCGCCCGTGGACAGACTTGCGGGCAAGCGGGCGGTGATCACCGGGGCGGCCAGCGGCATCGGCGAGGCGACGGCCCGGCTGTTTGCCGCCGAGGGCGCGGCCGTGGTCATCACCGACATCGACGCCGGCCGCGGCGAGCGGATCGCGGCAGAGCTCGGTGATCGCTGCCGCTTCGTGCAGGCCGATGTCGCCGAGGAGGGGGCGGTCGACGCGGCCGTCGCGGTAGCCGTCGAGCAGTTCGGCGGGCTGGACTGCCTCTACAACAACGCGGGCACGCCCGGCTCGATCGGTGCCATCGAGGACATCGACATGGCGTCCTTCGACCGGACCGTCGCGGTGCACCTGCGCGGCGTCTTCCTCGGCATCAGGGCCGCGGCGCGGGTGATGCGGCCGCAAGGGCACGGCAGCATCATCAACGCGGGCAGCGTGGCCGGCCTGTCGTCCGGCTATGCCGGGCACGACTACAGCGCCTGCAAGGCGGCGATCATCCAGCTCACCAGGACCGCAGCCAACGAGCTCGGCGAGGACGGGATCAGGGTCAACGCGATCTGCCCTGGCGGCATCGCCACCTCGATCTTCGGCCGCGCCGCCGGGCTCGACGGCGAAGAGGCGCAGCGGACCGTGCAGTTCATGACGATGGCGCTCGCCGACAGCGCGCCGATCCGCCGGGCCGGCCTGCCTGCCGACATCGCCGAGGCCGCGCTCTGGCTGGCCAGCGACGCGTCCGGCTACGTCAACGGCCAGGCCATCAGCGTCGACGGCGGCCTGCTGACCGGCCCGCTGCGGCGCAACCGGCCGGTCTCCTCGGACGACCTGCTGGCCATGCTGCGGGACGCGGCACGTCAACCGGAATCCTGACCGAGCCGATATCCGCGCAGCGGGCTACAATCGAACATATGAACGGCTCGCTGCAAGGTTCGCTGCTTGACCTCGCCGAGCGCCCAGGCCTGCGGCCGCTCGGCGACGGCTCGGTGCGGCGCACCCGGCTGGCCGGCGGCGCCTGGCTGGATGTGCGGCCCGGCTGGCTCGCCGGTGCCGATGAGCTGTTCTGCAGGCTGCTCGACGCGGTGCCGTGGCGGGCGGAGCGGCGGCAGATGTATGACCGGGTGGTCGACGTGCCAAGGCTGGTCTGCTTCTACGCCGAGGGCGAGTCGCTGCCTGACCCGGCCCTGGAGGCGGCCCGCGCCGCGCTGACCGAGCACTACCTGGGCGAGCTTGGCGAGGACCTGGTCACCGCCGGGCTCTGCCTGTACCGGGACGGCAGGGACAGCGTGGCCTGGCACGGCGACACCATCGGCCGCGGCAGCCGGGCGGACACGATCGTGGCGATCTTGTCCCTGGGTACGCCGCGGGCACTGCTGCTGCGCAAGACCGGCGGCGGTGCCGCGTCCATCCGGCATGAGGTCGGCCATGGCGACCTGCTGGTGATGGGCGGCAGCTGCCAGCGCACCTGGCAGCACGCCGTGCCCAAGACCGCAAGGCCGACCGGACCGCGGATAAGCGTCCAGTTCCGCGCGGCCGGCGTCCGCTGACGGCGTCCCGCCCAAGGCCGTACTAGCCCCGTGTTACCTACCGGGCCTGACAGGTAACACTGAGCAGATAGCCTGTCGCGGCCGAAGGGGAGGCAGATGACCGCTGGCGTCGATTTTGCCGAGTTCTCGCCGTACCCGCCGATCGCCGACTACGGGTTCCTGTCCGACTGCGAGGTGACCGCGCTCATCGCGCCGAGCGGCGCCATCGAGTGGATGTGCCTGCCCAGGATGGACAGCCCGAGCATCTTCGGCGCGCTGCTCGACCGGGACGCCGGCCGGTTCAGGTTCGGGCCCGAGGACATGTCGGTGCCGGCCGACCGCAGGTACCTGCCCGGCACCATGGTGGTGGAGACGAGCTGGGACTGCGGCGAAGGCTGGATCGTGGTCCGCGACTGCCTGCTGATGGGGCCGTGGCGGCACGAGCACCCGGAGCGCAGCTCGCACACCAGGCCGCCGACCGACTACGACGCAGAGCACACGCTGCTGCGCACGGTCCGCTGCGTGAACGGGACCGTACAGCTGGTGATGGACTGCGAGCCAGTCTTCGAGTACGGCCAGGAGCGGGCGCGCTGGCAGCACACCGACCGCGGCTACCACCAGGCGATGATCCAGCCGGAGAGCGGCGACTTCCAGCTGACCCTGACCTCGGACATCAGGATCGGGCTCGAAGGACCGAGCGCACGGTCGAGGACGCTGCTGCACGAGGGGGACACCAGGTTCTGCGCGCTGTCCTGGGGCCACATCCCGCCGCCCGACAACTACCGGGACGCCTACCGCCGCCAGGTGTGGACCGCGCATCACTGGCAGCACTGGCTGGCCAGGGGCAGGTTCCCTGACCACCGCTGGCGCGGCTACCTGACCCGCAGCGCCCTCACGCTCAAGGGCCTCACGTTCGCGCCGACCGGCGCGATCGCCGCCGCTGCTACCACCTCGCTGCCCGAGACGCCGGGCGGCGAGCGGAACTGGGATTACCGGTACAGCTGGATCAGGGACGCCACGTTCGCGCTATGGGGCCTGTTCACCCTCGGCTTCGAGTGGGAGGCCAACGACTACTTCGCGTTCCTCACCGAACTGGTCGAGCGGGACCGCGGCAACCTGCAGATCGTGTACGGCATCGACGGCAGGTGCGACCTGACCGAGGAGACGCTCAAGCACCTGCACGGGTACCAGGGCGCCCAGCCGGTCAGGATCGGCAACGGCGCGTACTCGCAGCAGCAGAACGACGTGTGGGGCGTGGTGCTCGACTCGCTCTGGCTGCACACCAAGTCCAGGGACCGGCTGGACGAGCGGGTCTGGCAGATGGCAAGGCACCAGGTCGAGCATGCGCTCGAGCACTGGCACGAGCCGGACCGCGGCATCTGGGAGGTGCGCGGCGAGCCGCAGCACTTCACCTCGTCTAAGCTCATGTGCTGGGTGGCGGTGGACCGTGGCGCCCGGCTGGCCAGGCTGCGCGAGGACCACGACGCCGCGCACCGGTGGCAGGAGGCGGCGGACGAGATCCACGCCGACATCTGCGCCAACGCGCTTGACGACCGCGGCGTGTTCTGCCAGCACTACGGCACCACGGCGCTGGACGCCTCGCTGCTGCTGATGCCGCTGCTGCGGTTCCTGCCGGCGCACGACCCGCGGATCCGCGCCACCGTGCTCGCCATCGCCGACGAACTGACCGAGGACGGCCTGGTGCTGCGCTACAAGACCGAGTCGACCGACGACGGGCTGTCCGGGACCGAGGGCACGTTCACGATCTGCTCGTTCTGGCTGGTGTCGGCGCTGGCCGAGATCGGCGAGCACCGGCGGGCCAGGGACATGTGCGAGAAGATCCTGTCGCACGCCAGCCCGCTGCTGCTGTACGCGGAGGAGATCGACGCGCGGTCAGGCCGGCACCTCGGCAACTTCCCGCAGGCGTTCACCCACCTGGCGCTGATCAACGCGGTGATGCACGTGGTTGGCTATGAGGAGGAGGCGGCGCGGCAGGCGCTGGCCGGGGCCGCGGTGGTCCCGACCACCGGCGACTAGCCAGGATCAGCCGCCAGCCAGGATCAGCCGCGCTAGCCAGGATCAGCCGCGCTAGCCAGGGTCAGCCGCCGGCCTGGCCCCAGACATAGAGCCGCTCAGTCTGGTGCTCGGCCGGGTACGGCGGCCTGGCCAGCGCTCGGGTGATGCCGAAGCCGGCCTGCTCGGTCATCGACACCAGTTCGGTGAGCGACACCAGGCTCGCCCTGACCGTGACCGGCCGGCCGAACCAGTCCGCCGACTCGATCTCGCCGCTGCCGCCGTGCATGGCGATCAGCAGGCCGCCGCCGGGCGCGAGCACCCGGCGGAACTCGGCCAGCGCCAGCGGGATCTGCTCGCGCGGCAGGTGGATCACCGAGTACAGGGCCACGATGCCGGCCAGCGCGCCGTCGGCGGCCGGCAGCGCCCGCATGTCTGCCGCCCCGAACCTCAGGCCGGGCTGCCGGCGGCTGGCCTCGGCCACCGATGCGGGGGACAGGTCGACGCCGACCGCGCGCAGGCCGCGGTCGGCCAGGTACCTGGTGACGTGCCCGGCGGCGCCGCAGCCGACGTCCCAGACCGCCGCCCCGGCGCCGAGTGCCGCCGCGAACTCGTCCAGGAGTTCCCGGTCGGCGGGCTTGCCTGCCAGTTCGGCCGCGAACGCCGCCGCGTAGTCGGCAGCCACCGCGTCATAGGTGGCCCTGATGTCCGGCCACCGCCCGCCCGGCGGCGAACCCGGCGGCGGCCCCGGCTGTGGCGGCCCCGGCGGCTCGGTCACGACTCGCGCCACAGCGGCGCGGTCAGGCAGGTCGGCCCACCGTCGCCCTTCAGCGAGATCTCCGACCCGGCGTAGACGTGCACCTCGCAGCCGTGCCGCTGGAGCGCCAGCCGGGTCACCGGATTGCCGTCAAGCATGACGACGACGCCGGGCCGGACCGGCAGCACGTTGCACGCCATCGTCAGGTACTCCTGCTCAGGTACGGGAACGACGGCTACCTGCCGGTCTGCCAGTTCCTCCAGCAGCGCGACCGGGCAGAGCGGCGGGAAGACCACCGCCAGGTCGTCCGCGACCGGTGAGATGACCGACATCAGGTGCAGCACGTGCTCAGGTCCCTGGTCGTGCGGCAGGTCGACAGACCTGACCGTCACCTGGTCGGCCGCGAGGATGCCGGCGAGCTGGCCGACGCCGGCGGCGTTGGTCCGGTAGCTGCGCCCGACCAGCAGCGTCTGCTCGTCAAGCCAGCTGAAATCGCCGCCGTCGGCGTGCGCGGCGCCGGTGAGCCTGGCCCGCACCGGCACCCCGGCCGTCGCCATGGCCAGGCCGAGCAGCGGCGGCTCGGCCTGCCGCACCGGCTTGATCATCTGAAAGAGCACGGCGCCGCGGCCGAGTACCAGCCCTGGATCACGCACGTAGGTTGCGTCCACCAGCTGGTCAGCGGCGGCCACCACGGTGACCTCGCAGCCGAGCCGGTCAAGCAGCTCGCAGAAGCCCTCGTGCTGCCGCAGCAGCGCCGCCGGTTCAGGCTGCCGCCAGCCGGCTCCGGCAAAGTCGCCGGAGACCGCAGGACGGCGGACAAGCACCCGGCGCAGCGGTGCCACCATCGAGCGGACGCCGTACCGGCCATCCGCCGCGCCGGTCGTCACTCTCGCGAGCCAGTGGCAGCCAGGCTCTCTGTCGTGATCTCGATGCCGAGCAGGCCGCGCCGCCGCTTGCGCTCGCCGATCAGCCAGAACAGCAGGCCCAGCAGGATCATGACGCCGAGCGAGCCGAGCGTGACCCACTCGAAGAACGCGCGGGAGGTGTCCCACGCGGTCTTGACCGAGTACGACTGGCCGAGCAGCTCGTTGATCGCGCCGGGCCACACCAGCGTGACGACGGTGACGACCACGAACGCCTCGGTGATGAGCACGGCGGCCCAGGCACCGACCGGGCCGAACGGCACCCGGTATGGCCGCGGCGCGTCCGGGAACTTGCGCCGCAGCACGGTCAGCGCCGGGAAGATGAAGAAGTAGCTGAGCGTGGTGGTCGAGATGGTCAGCGCGAGCATCACCGAGAAGAAGCTGGCCAGGCTGCCCTTGGTGACCTCGAACACGAGCACGCACATGACCGAGGCGACGATGCCGGAGGACACATTCACCGCGATCGGCGTGCCGAACTTGGTGAACTTGCCCATCCAGGCGGGCGCCGCTCCGTCCAGCGCGGCGATCGCCTGGGTGCGGTCAGCGCCCTCGAGCCAGACCGAGCCGCTGCCGAGCAGCGTGATGATCACCAGGATGGCGAAGACCACGTCAAGCGCATGCGAGTGCAGCACGCCGGCCACCGCCGAATAGGCGTCAACGAACCCGCCCACGTTGGACAGCCCGGCGCTCGGGATGACCAGCACGATGCCGAGGATGACGAGGCCATACAGCACCGCGGCGATCACGCCGGACCCGATGATCATCTTGGGCACGTCTCGCCTGGGGTTGCGCATCTCCTCCGATGCGCCGTTGGACAACTCGAAGCCCACCCACAAGAACACCAGGATGCCGATCGCGGTCAGGAACCCGTTGATCGACGGGGCAAGATCGCCAGCGGTGGACGCGCCCGCCGGGCGGCCGCGGGAGACCAGGAACGCGATGAACAGCACCGTGAAGATGGCCACGACGGCGATCTTCACGAACGTGCCGATGTTCGGGCCCCACTTGCCGATCCTGAACGCCACGATGGCGATGGCCACGGTGACCCAGGTGAATGCAAGCCCGACCACGATCTCCCAGGTCGTGCTCATCGGCTTGGACAGCACGAACTCGTTGAGCGTCGCGATCGTCGCGGCGGTCAGCGAGCCGCCCACCCACAGCGGGTTGGACAGCCAGTACAAGATCGCGGTGACCGCGCCGGCGGCGCGGCCGAACGACAGCCTGGCCCACTCGTAAGGCCCGCCCTCGACCGGGAACGCCGAGCCGAGTTCCGCGGTCAGCATCCCGTACGGGATCAGGAACAGCACCAGCGAGATCAGCAGCCAGGTGATGGCCTGCGCGCCGGCCTCGGCGGCCGCGGCCACGCTGTCCAGGCCGACGATCGCGCAGGCGGTGAACAGCACCAGGTCCAGGCGCCCGAGCACGCGGCGCAGCTTTGCCTTCTGGGTCGAGACGAGAGTTCCGTCGCCGACGGATGCGGCTCGTGTGGCCATCGCAACTCCTGGTTCGCCGTAACCTTTGCTGCAATCTATTTCGGCGCCGGCTTCGCCGGCTAGGCCCGGCAGCCGCGAAAGTAGCGGAGGGCTAGTGGCCCGGCCGGGCGATCGGCGCGGTGATCGCCGAGGTCACCGCGACGAGGTCGGCGGGGGCCAGTTCGATCTCCAGTCCGCGCTGCCCGGCGCTGCAGAACACGGTCGGCTGGCCGGCCGCCGAGGCGTCGAGGACAACCGGCAGCGGCCTGCGCTGGCCGACCGGGGAGATGCCGCCGGTCACATAACCGGTAGCGCGCTCGGCAGCGGCCGGATCGGCGAGCGCCGCCTTCTTCCCGCCGACCGCGGCGGCCAGCGCCTTGAGGTCAAGGCTCGCCGCGACCGGCAGCACCGCGACGGCAAGCCGGCCGCCATCCACCGCGACGATCAGCGTCTTGAACACCCGCTCCGGCGGGACGCCGAGCGCCTCGCTGGCCTCCAGCCCGTAGGAGTGGTGCCGCGGGTCGTGCGGGTAGCTGTGCACGGTATGCGCGACGCCCCGGCTCGCGAGCAGTTCGGTAGCACGGGTTCCGCGGCCTGGCATGGCCGCCAGGATAAGCCTCTGGCGTCGCACGGGGCTGGCGAGGATGCTGGGGTCTTGCAGAACGGCGCTGCCAACACCTCAGCGAAGGAGCTTGCTTCATGCCCACCGTGCACGCAAACGGCATCGATATGTACTACGAGGTCCAGGGCTCGGGCGAGCCGCTCGTGCTGATCCCCTATACCTCGGCTGACCAGGCTTGCTATGCGTTCCAGGTGGCGGATTACGCCAACCACTTCAGCTGCTACAGCGTCGACCTGCGCGGGGCCGGCCTGACCGACAAGCCGGACGGCGAGTACACCACCGAGCTGTACGCCGATGACATCTCTGCCTTCATGCAGGCGGTCGGCATCGAGCGCGCGCACGTCAGCGGCGTCTCGCTCGGCGGCGCGATCGGGATGTGGCTGGCCGGCAAGCATCCGGAGCAGGTGAAGTCGCTGTCGCTGCACAGCGCGTGGCACGCGACCGACGAGTACCTGCGCGCCTCGGTGAACAGCTGGCGGATCATGGCCGAGGGCCTCGGCAACATCCCCGACGTGGTGATCTCCGGCATCTTCCTGTGCTGCTTCACCCCGGAGATGTACGAAAGCCGGCCTGACTACCTGCAGTCGCTTGCCGACTTCGTGCGCAGCAGGCCGGTGCAGCCGGTTGACGCGTTCATGCGGCAGACCGACGCGGTGCTGGCACACGACGCCACCAGCGTGCTCGGCGCGATCACCGCGCCCACGCTGATCACCTTCGGCCGGCATGACTTCGTCTGCTCCACCAGGTTCGCGGCACCGCTGCAGGGCAACATCGCCAATACCGAGCTGGTGATCTTCGAGGACTGCGCGCACGCCGCGATCTACGAGAACGTCGAGGAGTTCAACTCCAGGACGCTGCAGTTCCTGCAGCATCACTCCGGCTAGCCACCGGGGCCGGCCGCCGCACCGCCGGCTTTGCAAGACTGAACCGTGCCGAGGTGGATCCTGCATGTGGATCTCGACCAGTTCATCGCTGCGGTCGAGATCCTGCGCAGGCCTGAGCTGCGCGGCCTGCCGGTCGTGGTCGGCGGCGACGGCGACCCGGCGAAACGCGGCGTGGTGGCCACCGCGTCGTACGAGGCGCGCCAGCACGGCGTGCATTCCGGCCTGCCGATGCGGACCGCCGCCAGGCGGTGCCCGGACGCGGTCTTCCTGCCGTCCGACCGCGCCGCCTATGAAGCCGCCTCCGACGAGGTGATGACGGCGCTGCGCGGTCTTGGCTACGTCACCGAGGTGATGGGCTGGGACGAGGCATTCGTCGCGGTCGATGCGGACGACCCTGAGGCGGTGGCCAGGCAGATCCAGCAGCACATCAGGGCGGCCACCGAGCTCGACTGCTCGGTCGGCATCGGGCAGAACCGGCTGCAGGCCAAGCTCGCCACCGACTTCGGCAAGCCGGCCGGGGTCTTCAGGCTCACCCACGACAGCTGGTTCCCGGTGCTCGGCGGCAAGCCGACAGGCGCGCTGTGGGGCATCGGCGGCAAGACCGAGCGCAAGCTCTCCGAGCTCGGCATCCACACGGTCGCCGAGCTGGCGGCCGCCGACATCGCCGTGGTTGCCGGGCGGTTCGGCCCGACGATCGGCCCCTGGCTGGTGCAGACCGGCCGCGGGCTTGGCTCAACCGAGGTGTCCGCCGAGCCGTACCTGCCGCGGTCACGCAGCCGCGAGATCACCTTCCAGCAGAATCTTGCCGACTGGTCGCAGGTCCGCGAGCAGGTCGTGCTGCTGGCCGGGCAGGTCACCCGCGACGTCGAAGAGGAGCACCGGCCGGCCATCAGGGTCGTGGTGAAGGTCAGGTACGCGCCGTTCTTTACCAGCACGCACGGCCACGCGCTGGCCGAGCCGACCAGCGACGGCGAGCTGATCGCGGCCGCCGCGCTGGCCGCGCTCGGTAAGTTCACCGACCGCAGGCCGGTTCGGCTGCTCGGCGTCCGCGCCGAGTTCGCCGACCCGTATGAAGATCGCTAGACCGTCGCCGCCTGGCCCGCGCCGTACTGGTCCGCGCCGTCCCGGCAGGCGCCGTCCTGGCCTGCGCCGTCACCGGCCGCTGGCGGCGGCGGAGCGCCCACCCTGACCGCCAGCTCGCGCAGCGAATCGGGCACCGGTTCGGCGATCGCCAGCAGCTCGGCGATGACCTGCCGCACCCGGCCGGTGTCGCTGAACCGTCCTGACTGCACGGCCTCCGCCCGCAGCAGCGCGGTCACCGCCTCGCTGACCTGCCGGCGCTGCGCGTGCGCCCTGGCCACGTCGATGAGCATCCTGGCGTGCCGGCTCGGCGAAAGTCCCGCGGTGCTGATGGCGGCGCTGGCTCGCAGCGCGTGCCCGGCGTCGCCGAGGTCGACGCTGACCGCGATCTCATACAGCGCGACCTGCTGGCAGCCGAACTCCGGCGCGCCGTTCGCCTGGTGGTCGCCGAGCCTGGCGGCCAGGTGGCGGGCCCTGGCCAGATGGCCATAGGCGGCCGACGCGTGGTTGGTCCGGGCGGCGGCGGCCGCGCGCAGCAGCGTGAGCCCGCCGCACAGCGCGATCGCGTCCGGATCGCCGAGCTCGGCCAGGCTGCGCAGGGCCGCCGCGGCGGTCCTTGCCGTTTCCTCGGCCAGCAGGTAGCGGCGGGCGTCGAGGAAGACCGACGCGAGCCGGTAAGCACCGGCAGCGACCAGCAGCAGGTTCCCGGCTCGTTCGGCGGCCGCCATCGCCCGGTCGGCGGCGATCCACGCCGCGTCGCACCTGCCGAGCTTGGCAAGCGCCGCGGAACACGCCTGGTACGCCACGGCCATCAGCTCGCAGACGTCGGCCTGCTGGCTGTCGGGCACGTTCCTGGCCGCGGCCTCGAGCCCTGGCAGCAGGTCGCCGAGCACGTCGGCCAGCTCGTCGTACCTGGCGGTCCTGGCCAGGGCGCAGGCGCGGTCGGTGCCGGCCCGCAATTGCGCCAACGAGGGCGGCGCGACCTCGCCGAGCATCGCGGACAGGGCGTGCGCACCGGACAGCACCACCAGCAGGCGATCGCTGTCGCCAGCCGGCTGGCGAGCGGCGGGCTCCGGGTTTCCTGCGGTCAGCTCGGCCAGCGGCAGCTCGAGCGCGTCGGCAAGGGTTTTCAGCACAGACAGCCGGTCCACCGGCTGGACGCCGCGCTCCACCTGCGAGAGCCAGGACACCGGCCGGTCCAGCAGCGCCGCGAGCTCAGGCTG
The DNA here is from genome assembly GCA_030039155.1 of Streptosporangiaceae bacterium. Lineage (GTDB taxonomy): Bacteria > Actinomycetota > Actinomycetes > Streptosporangiales > Streptosporangiaceae > JOPF074. The sequence continues at coordinate 17,553 of JASHQL010000269.1, forward strand.
GGACAGCCCGTGCCGCCGCCGCTCCTGGGCGATCCGCCTGCCGAGCACAAGCTGGTACTCCGCCGCATTCACCGGGATGCCGCCTGAGCGCGTGTCCAGGGCATACCGCTACTCCCGATTTGCCTGGCGCATTTTGGCCCGTGAACCTGATGCACAACGAGAATTGCACGCCGTCACTGCGTGACGCAAGTGCGTGGAACGCAATCCTGCGGGCATTCTCGCATCTCCTTCGCCACGGCGAAGACGCTTTCCGACTCTAGATTCCTTTCTGTGTCATTCCTAGCGTGCTGGCTCAGCTTCCGGCCCCGCTGCGTACCTGGCCCTACCCGCTGACCTGCAGCGTGATGTCAGTCCCTGCGAGTGCCTTGCTCACCGGGCAGGCCGCCTTTGCCTGCTCGGCGATGCCGGCGAAGTCCTGCGCGGAGACGCCTGCCGCCGAGCCGCTGACCGTGAGCCTGATCCCGCTGATCCGGAATCCGCCAGCAGGGTCAGGCCCGAGCGTGACGTCTGCCTGCACGTCGATGGCCTGGTCACTGCCGCCGGCCGCGCCGAGCAGCGCGGAGAACTGCATGGCAAAGCAGGCGGAGTGCGCGGCCGCGATCAGTTCCTCGGGGCTCGTGGTGCCGTCGGCGTCGTCGGCTGCCCGCTTGGGGAAGCTGACCTCGTAGGAGGCGATCCCCGAGCTGACAAGCTGCACGGTGCCAGATCCTTCTTGCAGGCTGCCGGTCCAGTTGGTGCGGGCGGTACGTGTCGGCATGGCTCTCCTTGGCTGGCGATTCTTCGCGTCGGGACAATGGCGGGTCGCAGCGATGGCTGCCCGATATCCAGCTTGCCACCGTGCCGACATGGGGAATGGCGGGTTTGGCCGGAGAACGGAATGGCCGGCCAGGCAGCCGCCGGGCCCGGCCAGCGCCCCGCCTGGCCGGCCAAGCCCCGCACTGGGCGCTGCCAGGCCCTCGCCCTAGGCTAAGGAACCTCGCGAGCCCGCAGATCCGCCACGTCAGCCTGCTGGGAGAGCCATGGTCGTTCCCCTGGTCGCCCGCTGCTTCGCGGCGGCCTTCGGCGGGCTGCTCGTGCTGACCTCGGTGGCCAGCGTGGTCGGCACGCTGATCGTGCCGAGGCCGGTGTCAACCTGGCTGACCAAGCGGGTCGACCAGCTGGTGAACCTGGTGTTCAGGGGGCTGTCCAGGCCGTTCGCCGACTACTACAAGCGGGACAGGGTGCTCGCGGCGCAGGCCGCGACGCTGTTGATCTGCCAGATCGCCGCCTGGCTCGGCATGTTCTTCATCGGCTTCGCGCTGCTGTTCTGGCCGCTGATCAACGGCGGCATCACGCAGGCCTTCAGCACCGCCGGACCCGCGCTCTGGGAGATCGGCGCCGACCACGCCCGCGGCGCAGCCCAGGTCACCATCCAGGACATCGCCTCGATCGTCGGCCTGATCACGATCACCTTGCAGATCGCCTACCTGCCGACGCTGTATGCCGCGTTCAACCGCAGGGAGACCGAGGTCGCGCTGCTCACCAGCCGCGCCGGGGTGCCGTCCTGGGGTCCTGAGCTGCTGGCCCGCACGCACTACGGGCTCGGCTCCGGGCTCTCCACGATCGACTCGCTGCCGGAGTTCTACGACAACTGGGACCGCTGGGCGGCCGACATGGCGGAGAGCCACACCACCTACCTGCCGCTGGTCAGGTTCCGCTCGCCGCGGCCGCGGTCGTCCTGGATCATCGCGCTGCTCGCGGTGCTCGACTCGGCCGCGCTGATCCTCGCGCTCTCGCCGGAGGCGGCACCGGAAGTGGAGGCGCGGCTGTTCCTGCGCAGCGGCTTCATCTGCGTCAACGACATCGCCAGGGCGATGGGCTTCGCGGTTCCCGAGGAGCCAGATCCCACCGCAGGCATCCAGCTGAGCTACGAGGAGTTCCTGGACGCGGTCGAGCGGCTGCGCGAGGTGGACTTCCCGATCGAGCGGAAGCCGGAGGAAGCCTGGCCTGAGTTCGTCGGCTGGCGGGTCAACTACGAGCCCGGCGCCTACGCGCTCGCCGCAGAACTGGACGCGGTGCGCGCCCCGTGGTCCGGCCCGCGCAAGATCCCGGGGCCGGTCATCCAGCCGTTCCGGCCCGGCCGCGGCCGCCAGCCGAAGTAGCTGGCGGCCACCGGCCGGCCCGGCGCTAGCGGCGGGCGTCCCGCAGGTACCGGCGCCAGCCCTGGGTGCCGATCCACGGCAGCCGGTAGGCGCGGTAGGTGTTCACCCCGGCCGGGAACTCAGCGTTGAACAGCAGCTGCCCGGAGGGGCTGAACTCGGAGAAGTACGGCAGCGCGCCCCAGCCGACGAACAGGTCGCCGTCTGCGGTGGTCTGCGCGTTGCCCTGCGACGCGGCGGACAGGCCTTCTGGCTGGTCGTCCGAGGCGACCAGCGTCGCGACCTTGGTCCGCCAGTCGAGCCGCACGGTCACCGCCCGGCTGTAGGGCAGCAGCGGGGTGCCCTCCGAGTCGTTGTCGAAGAACGTGTAGGTGTCCCGGCCGACCTGCTCCGGGTCGTGCTGCCAGGCGAAGATCTCCCCGGCGCTGTCCAGCGTCTGGCCAGGCGCGGCCTGCTCGGTGAACGTGCTGTCCTTGCCGCCGAGCTGCCAGTTGATCTGCCCGGTCCGCAGGCTCACGTCGAAGGTGGTCCAGGTGGCGCGGGAGTCGATCAGCAGGGTGCCGTTGCTCGCCAGGTGCACGGCGTTGATGTGGAACCAGTCCCATGCCGTGCTGGCCGAGGCGGGCAGCGGCTGCTCGCTCTCGCTGTACGGCACGTGATCGGCGCTGTCCCACTGGAACAGCACCTGGCCGGTCTTGATGTCGATCTCCTGCACGATGCCGTCGAGCACGGTCTGGTCGGCCGGCCCGCCGATCGAGGTGAGGTTCGCCGTCGTCTCGGTATAGGACAGGATCAGCGCGGTGTTCCACGGCGTGATCAGGAACTCGTGCCCGTCGGCGCTGTAGCCGTTCCCGGCGTTCACCGTGGCGATCTGCTGGTAGTGGTCGTTGTAGATGTAGTCGGTGCCGGACGACAGGCCGCCGAAGCCGGTGCCCTGCCACCAGGTCAGCACCGGCTGGCCGTCGTAGATCTGAGTGCGGAAGTCCGTCGCCTCCTGCCCGGCTGGCACGGCGTGGAACCAGACCACCTGACCCTGGCTGTTCAGGATCTCCGGGCCGTTCGCGTAGCTCGACGTGTCGCCGAACGGCGAGATGAAGATGTCGCCGCCGCGCTGGCCCGCGGTGTTGGTCAGGATCGTGACCGGCGGCGGGGCCGTCGGGCTGGTGCTGGTCGCCGCGGCGGCGCCGCCAGCCGAGGCCAGCGTGGCAGGCACCACGGCAGCGAGCAAGGCCGCCGCCGGCCACCGCCGGAGCCGGCCGGGCCTGGCGGACGAACTGAGCACTGAGTGCATGGCAAAGCCCTTCACTGAGGGGAACGAGAACCACGGGGCCGATGCGCTTCGGCAACCCGGACCGGCACCCGGCACTGCACTCCGATGGCAGCGGCGGGGCCGGCAGCGCACCGTTGCGCGGCGGTGGCTGCCAAGCCAGCCTAACCTATTTCAGACTTAAACGATAGGTTGACTATGGAATAGCAGAGTGGTGGTGAGCCGGTGCACCGGCAACCTCATGGCCCGGCGACCGCCATCCGCAGCAGCCGCGGCGCCGAGCCCGCCGGTGGCGGTAGCTCGAGCGGCTGGCTGCCTGGCTGGATCGAGCCGAGGATCGCTCGGTGCCTGGCCCCGGTCGCCGCCGGCACCGATCCGGGCAGGCCGTGCCAGCTCAGGAACCCGAGCACGGCAAACGCCAGCGCTTCCTTCGCCTGCGCCGGCACGCCGAGGTCGTCGGTGCTCAGCACCGGCACCCCTGGCACCGCCGCGCGCAGCCAGCGCACCGTCGTCGGGTTCCTGCTGCCGCCGCCGGACAGCACAAGCTCGCGCAGCCCGTGCTCGGCGGTGGCCCTGGCCAGCAGGTCGACCAGCAGCCTGGTGACCGTGGCCGCCACGTCGGCCGGTGTCGGCGCTGGCCGGATCCCGGCGACCGCCGCCCGCAGGTAGCCGGCGTTGAACAGCTCCCTGCCGGTGCTGCGCGGCGGCCGCAGCCGGTAGTAAGGCTCGGCCAGCAGCGCGGCAAGCAACGGCTCGCTCACCTGGCCGGACGCCGCAATGGCGCCGCCTTCGTCGCAGGCCATCGCGCCGCCAGCTGCCAGCATCGCCGCCGGGTCCATCAGCGCGCCGGCCGGGCCCAGGTCGTAGGCGGTCTGCACCTGCCCGTCGCTGACCACCGTGAGATTCGCGATGCCGCCGAGGTTGACCGCGGCCACCGGGCCTGGCCTGGCCGCCAGCAGCAGCTTGTCGAACATCGAGACCAGCGGCGCGCCCTGGCCGCCGGCCGCAAGGTCGCGGCTGCGCAGGTCGGAGATCACCGGCACGCCAAGCCGCTCTGCCACCTCGCTGGCGTTGCCGAGCTGCAGCGTGCCGAGCGCCCGGCCCGCCTGGTCCACCCAGTGGAAGAAGGTCTGGCCGTGCAGCACCGCGAGCTCGGCTCGGCCAGCCGCGAGCTCCCGGTTCGCCGCCACGAACGCGTCGGCGTAGCCGCGGCCGAGTTCCGCGTGCAGCCTGCAGAGCTGGCCGGCTCCCGGCCGTCCAGGCGGCAGCGCCGCCAAGATCCTCTTTCGCAGCGCCGGATCAAATGGCAGGCTGAGCAGGCCGCGGTAGCCGCAGGTCAGCTGATCGCCGTCCAGCTCCAGGTCGGCGCAGGCGACGTCGATGCCGTCGACCGAGGTCCCGGACATGCAGCCGAGTACCCTGGCCCGGCGCGGTTGTGAATATGCGACAATTCTGGGACTCGCCACGAAAAACAGTAACATGGCCAGGTCCACCGGGGCCGGCCTGAGGAGGGCCGCGGTGCCTGCAAAGCCGCAGTCACAGCAGCATACGCCGGTCATCGGCTGGCCGGCGCCCGCCAGCACGGTGCCTCCCAGCACCGGGCCTGCCAGCACCGGGCCTGCCAGCACGGCGCCTGCCAGTACCGAGCTGCGGAACGACCGCACCACCGAGATCGACACGGTCGGCACGCTCCAGTTGCTGCGGCTGCTCAACGCGGAAGACGCCACGGTGGCGGCCGCCGTGGCCGACATCCTGCCGGTGCTGGCCGAGGTGGTTGACCGCACCGCGGCGCTGCTGCGGGCCGGCGGGCGGGTGCATTACTTCGGTGCCGGGTCGTCCGGCCGGATCGGCGTGCTCGACGCGGCCGAGGTGGTGCCGACCTTCGGCGTGCAGCCCGGCCTGTTCGTGGCGCATCAGGCCGGCGGCGACGCCGCGGTCAGTCAGCCGGTGGAAGGCGCAGAGGACCGGGCGGAGCTCGGCCGCCTGGCGGCAGCCGGGCTGACAGCGGCCGACTTGGCGGTCGGGCTGTCGGCAAGCGGGCGCACGCCGTACGTGGCCGGCGCGCTCGGCGGTGCCCGTTCGGCTGCCGCGCTGACGGTCCTGATCAGCAGCAACCCGGCGGCGCCGCTGGCGGCGCTGGCCGACTACTGCCTGATCGCCGACACCGGCAGGGAAGCGATCGCCGGGTCGACCAGGCTGAAGGCGGCTACCGCGCAGAAGCTGATCCTGAACTCGCTGTCCACCGCGGTCATGATCAGGCTTGGCCGTACCTACTCCAACCTGATGGTGTCGCTGTCCGGCAGCAACGCCAAGCTGCGGGCACGGCAGCTGACCATCTTGACGGAGGCCTCTGGCGCCGCACCGGAAGCCTGCCTGGCAGCGCTGGCCGGCTGCGACGGCGACCTGCGGCTCGCGGTGCTGTGCCTGCTGTCCGGGCTTGACCCATGCCAGGGCCGCGCCGCGCTTGCCGCTGCCGACGGCAACGTCCGTGCCGCGCTGGCCGCCGCCGGCAAAGGAGCAGCAGGTGGCTGACGAAGTCGCAACACCGGGGCCAGACGTGCTGGTCAGCATCCGTGCGCTGCTGCCGAACCTGGCGCCGGTCGAGCGGCGAGTCGCCCATCAGGTGCTTGCCGACCCGTACGGCACCGCGATGCAGTCCATCTCCGAGCTGGCCGCGTCCTGCGACACCTCGGCAACCACGGTGGTCAGGTTCTGCCGCTCGGTCGGCCTGCGCGGGTACCCGGAGCTGCGGATCGCCCTCGCCGCCGCGGCCGCGCACGCAGGCGCCGCGGCCGGAGCCGAGCCGTGGCACGACATCGTGCCTGGCGACGATCCGGCCGCGATCACCGCGAAGATCGCCCGCGCCGACGCGCGCGCGGTCACCGATACCGCACGGCACCTGGATATCGGCACGCTGGTCAGCGTGGTCGCCGTGCTGGCCGACGCCCGCCGTATCGACATCTACGGCGTCGGGGCGTCCGGTTATGTGGCACTCGACCTGCAGCAGAAGCTGCAGCGGATCGGCAAGCCGGCCTTCGCCTGGCCTGATCCGCACATGGCGATGACCTCGGCCGCGCTGCTCGGGCCGGCTGACGTGGCGGTCGCGCTCTCGCATACCGGCACCACCGCCGACACCATCGACGCGATGCGCGAAGCCGGCAGCCACGGCGCGCGCACCGTCGCGATCACCAACTTCCCGCGGTCAGCCATCGCGGCCGCCGCCGACTACGTGCTGCTCACCGCCGCCCGCGAGACTGCCTTCAGGTCAGGCGCGATGACCAGCAGGATCGCGCAGCTGACCGTGGTCGACTGCCTGTTCGTGGTGCTCGCGCAGCATGACCTGCCGGCCAGCACGCAGGCGCTGGAGCGCACGTTCGAGGCGGCGCAGGCCAAGCGCACCAGGCGCGGCCGGCGGTTCAGTTCCGGCGGCTGAGCGTGCTCAATGACGCCTGGGCGCCGCGGCTGACCGCACGCTATCTGACCGGCACCGCCAGGCCGGCCGAGGGCTATCTGGCGTTGACCAGGCTGCTGCACCGCGCCCTGCAGGCAGCCGCGCCGCCGGCCGTCGCGGTCGAGGTGAGCACGGCGAGCGGGCCGGTGTACGCGGCCGCGGGCGGCTGGGCCTGCCTATCCGGCCAGCCAGCTGGCCCGATCGCGGCGACCGCGCAGACCAGGTTCGACCTTGCCTCGCTCACCAAGCTGATCGTCACGGTGCCGCTGGTGCTGCTGCTAGACCAGCGGGGCGGCTGGCGCCTGGACGACCCGGTCGCCCGCTGGCTGCCCGGCGCGCCGCGATCCGCGGTCACGATCAGGCACTGCCTCACGCACACCGCCGGCCTGGCCGCGCACCGGCCGTACTTTGCCAGCTTCAGCGAACCCGCGCAGATCAAGCGCGCGGTGATCGGCGAACTGGCCGGCGCCGTGCCCGGCACTGTGTGCTACAGCGACCTGGGCTACCTGCTGCTCGGCTGGGCGGTCGAGGAGTGCGCAGGCCAGCCGCTCGATGTGCTGGCCAGCCGCGAGCTGACCGGCCCGCTCGGCATGACCAGCACCGGCTACCGGCCGGCCACGGGGGGATTGCGGGGGCCGTCCCGCCGAGCGGGCACGGCCGTGGGCTCCGCGGGCTTGCCCGCCGGAGCCAGCCCCGCCGAACTGACGAGCATCGCCGCCACCGAGGCCGATGGTGACCAGCGGCTGACCGCGGGCCTGGTGTGGGGCCAGGTCCACGACGGCAACGCGTTCGCGCTTGGCGGCGTCTGCGGTCACGCGGGGCTGTTCGGCACCGCGGCCGACGTTGCCAGGTTCGCGGCTGCGCTGCTCTGCCCGGCACGCCATCCGGTGCTCGGCGAGCCGGCCATCACGCTGATGATGAGCAGGCAGACAACGGCGGCGGCCGACGACGTGCGGGCGATCGGCTGGCGGCTGCGGCCGGCCGGCTGGGGGGACTGGCCGCCGGGCACGCTGTGGCATACCGGCTTCACCGGCACGTCGATGCTGATCGCCCCCGCGCTCGATGTGGCGGTGGTGCTGCTCGGCAACGGGGTGCACCCGGCCAGGCAGCCTGCCGCCATCGCGCGGCTCAGGGCCGGCCTGCATCAGGCAGTGCGCGCGGCGCTTGACTGACGTCGGCGGCCGACCGGCTCAGGCCGCGTCGGTGTCGCCGTCGGCTTGGCGCTGCGGCGCTGCCGCGGCGGCCCCCCTGGACCGGCCCGACTGCTCTGGCAGCGGGACAAGCCCCTCGGGCGGGGACAGCACCGCCGCCGCGGCACGCTCGGCGACATCGCGCAGCGTGTCGCCGACCAGCCTGGCAGCGTAGGCAAGCAGGCCCTTGCGCTCGGCGTCCCGCTCTTCGGCGGCCGCCGAGGAGAACTCCTCAGCCAGCCGGGTCACCAGGCTGGCCGGCGTCGGCCACTGCCCGACCGCACGCCTGGCCTCCGGCGTCACCTTGTGCACGTACCAGAACGTCGGGTCGCCGCCGGTGGTGGTCTTCCTGAAGTCGACGTAGACCGGGTCAAGCGCCTCGAGCGCCGCCGCGACGTCGCGCTCGCCGAGGCCAGTCCGCCCGGCGATGTCGCTCACCGTGACCATGAAGCTCGCCTCGAGCAGGCCGACGGTGGCATCGAGCACCGGCAGGTCCCTGGTCGTCCAGGTGTCGTCCATGCTGCACGCTGCCAATCCGGAACGGTTTCCTGACCGCCACGAGACTAGCGACAATGCTGGCCAAGCGATGCTATTGCGGTGTGAGTAAGGCCACTAGCACGAAGTTGTGGCACGCCAGGCTATTCCGGGGCCGGCCGGTGGGCTCTGCGGCAGACCCGAGTGAAAGCACGGAGCCTGCGCCGCTAAGCTGTGCGCGCCCGCTCGGCTGAGCGGCCACGGCACCACCCTGGGGGACTGCCCCCGATCCCCGCCCACCACTGAGAGGTATCACCCATGAGTCACGTCACCGGAGTCGAGCGGACCCTGGTGCTGCTCAAGCCGGACGCGGTGGCACGCGGCCTGGCCGGACGCGTGCTCACCCGGTTCGAACAAGCCCTACTCAAGATCGTCGCCATCAAGATGGTCTGGATGGACGCCGAGCTGGCCAAGCGGCATTACTTCGACCTGGAAGAGCGGTTCGGCCTCGCGGTGTACAACCTGATGGCTGACTTCATGCAGACCGGCCCGGTGATCGCGGTCGTGCTCGAGGGCGTGGACGCGATCTCCTGCGTACGCAAGATGGTCGGCGCGACATATCCGGATCAGGCGGCACCAGGCACGATCCGTGGTGACTTCGCCCACATGAGCAGGGCATACGCGAACGACCGTGGCGTGGCGGTGGCCAACCTCGTGCACGCGTCAGGCAACGCGGAAGAGGCCGAGCACGAGATCGGCGTGTGGTTCGCCAAGGACGAGATCCACGAGTACGCCACCGCCGCCGAGCACTACCACAGGTAGCAGCCGGCCGGCTGAACCGAAGGCCTGACAGCCTCGTTCCCCTGATTGCGGCCCGGCGCCCGCCGGGCCGGTGCGGCCTCAGCCTGCTCGCAGTCCCCCCGCGGCGTCGCCGGCCCGGCCGCCATCGCGTCCGACGGGAGCAACCATGAGGCTGTTTCACAAGGTCACGGCGGCTGCGGCCGCTGCCGGGGCCATCACCGCGGCAGGGCTCACCCTGCCAGTCGCGGCACAGGCACAGCAGCACAGCGGCGGGGCCTACCTCAGCGCATTCCACCACCTGCGGACGGTCGGCAGCACCGTGCCAGGGAACGGCGATGTCAATCCGTACGGCATCGTGGTGCTCAAGCACTCGGTCGGCCGCCTGGTCGCCGGCGACGTCCTGATCAGCAACTTCAATGACAAGAAGAACGAGCAGGGCACCGGGCACACCATCGTCGAGTTGGCACCTGGCGGCCACCGCACCGTGTTCGCCAACATCACCGCGGCCAGCCTGCCCGGCGCCTGTCCCGGCGGCATCGGGCTGACCACGGCGCTGGTCGTGCTGCCAGGCGGCTGGGTCATCGTCGGCAGCACGCCATCGCGCAACGGCAGCGTGTCCACCTCAGCGGCCGGCTGCCTGATCCTGCTGAACAGCCAGGGCCAGGTGAACCAGGTCTGGTCCGGCGGCGCCATCAACGGGCCGTGGGACGCGACCGCGGCGGCGCACGGCGACATGGCGTCGGTGTTCGTCGACAACGTGCTCAACGGCACCAGGGCGGCGGGCGGCAAGCAGGTGTTCCGCGGCACCGTGCTCAGGTTTGACCTGATCCTCTACGGCAGCAACCAGGCGCCGGTGGTCACCAGCACGACCAAGATCGGCCAGGGCTTCGCCGAGCAGGGCAACGCCTCTGCGTTCGTGCTCGGCCCCACCGGGCTCGGGCTCAGCCACGGCACGCTGTACGTGGCAGAGACCGACACCAACCGGATCAAGGCAATTCCGGCGGCGATGACCAGGATGACCAGCGCCGGCAACGGCACGCTGGTCACGGCCGGCGGCAAGCTGTCAGCGCCGCTTGGGCTGGCCATCGCGCCTGACGGCCACATCCTGACCGTGAACGGCAACAACGGCCTGATCGTCGAGACCACGCCAGGCGGCAGCCAGATAGCAGCCAGGCTGCTTGACAGTTCTGGGTCGCCGAAGGGCGCGGGCGCGCTGTTCGGGCTCGCGGTCTGGGGCGGGCACGGCGTCTACTACGTGGACGACGCGCAGAACACCCTGCGGCTGCTGCACTAGCCAGCTGCGCTGGGGGACGGGCTCAGCTTGCTGCGCCTGTCCCCAGCCAGCGATCGAGCCAGGCAAACTGCTCGGCGAGCACGTGCAGCACCGACTCGCGGCCCGCGTAGCCATGGCTCTCGTGCGGGAGCACGACAAGCCGCGCGGTCCCGCCGTTCCCCTGTACCGCCTGGAACAACCGCTCGGACTGCAACGGGAACGTGCCAGAGTTCGCGTCTGCGGCCCCGTGGATCAGCAGCAGCGGCGCGGCGATCTGATTGGCGTAGCGGAACGGCGAGACCCGGTCATAGACCCCGGTGGCCTCCCAGAAACTGCGCCGCTCGGTCTGGAAGCCGAACGGGGTAAGGCTGCGGTTGTACGCTCCGCTGCGCGCGATGCCGGCCGCGAACAGGTCGGTGTGCGCGAGCAGGTTGGCCGTCATGAACGCGCCGTAGCTGTGCCCGCCGACCGCGACCCTGTCCGGGTCGGCGATGCCCAGCTCAGTCAGTGCGGTGATGTGCGCCGACGCCGCGGCGGAGATCTGCTCGACGTAGCTGTCGTTCATGGTCTCCGGGTCGCCGATGACCGGCATCGTGGCATTGGCGAGCACCGCGTAGCCGCGCAGCACGAACCAGACGGGCTCCGGCGCGTTCAGCCTGGTGAACCGCTGGGTACTGCCGCGCACCTGGCCGGCCGTGCCGGCGTCGCCGTAGTCGAGCGGGTAGGCCCAGATGACCAGCGGCAGCCTGCCGTCGCGTGCCGGGTCGTAGCCCGGCGGCAGGTACAGCATCCCGGTGAGCTGCACGCCGTCGCCGCGGTCGTAGGTCAGCAGCTGCCGCTGCATCCTGGTCAGCTGCGGATGCGGGTCCGGCCAGCTGGTGAGCTGCCTGCGCCGGCCGCCGTCGAGCGCTGCCGCGAACAGGTTCGGCGGCGCGGCCGGCGTCTCATGCGAGATGACCACCTCCGTCCTGCCATCGGCGACGAAACCGAGCACGTGCTCGTAGGCGTCAGCGGTGCTGTGGAACAGCCTGGTCGTGGCGGAGTCGGCCAGGTCGAACCGGTCCAGGAACGGCCGGTCGCCGTCCGGCGTCGCGCCGTCTCCGCGCAGGTAGATCTGCGAGCCGTCCTGCAGCACCGTCCTGGATCCGTCCTGGTGCGTGGTCATCAGCGGCGAGCCGGGATCGTGGTAGGAGTCGTCGGCCGAATGGTCGAAGAGCACCCGGCCTGCGCCGCTGTCTGACAGGTCGCGCAGCCAGGTGGTGAGCCAGCGCCGGTCCCTGTCGTGCTCGGCGACCAGCAGCAGGTCCGGCTCGCGCAGGTCCAGCCAGCCAAGGCAGCGGTGCTCGAGCCTGGCCACCGGCTCGGGCGCGCCGGTGAACGGCGCGGCGAGCCGGAACATCTGGTCCCGGTGCTCGGCTGGCGCGTGCGGGTCACCGCCGTCGAGTGCCTCGGTCCAGACCAGGGTGGCCGGCCGCGACTCCAGCCAGGACACCATCCGCGGCCCGGTCGGCACGCCCTGCCGCGGCACCTCGTCGCTCACCGGCAGTTCGGTCACCAGGTACTCGGGAACGCCGGCCGCGCTCCAGACCTCGACCCGGCGGGCGAAGTAGACCCAGGGCACCCGGAACGAGAACGGCCGCTGCAGCTTGCCGACCAGCACGTGCTGCCCGTCTGGTGACTCGCCGAGGAAGCGGTAGAGCCCGGCAGGACCGAGCGTGACCGCGACGCCCGACTCGGGATCTACCCGCAGCGGCACGGTGGTGGCCAGTGCCTCGAACGCGTCCTCGTCGGCTACCGTGCGCAGCAGGTCCTGGAAGGTGGCCATCTGCGAGTGCTTGCCCGCGGTCTCCTCGACCTGCGGCTCGGCCAGCGCGACCGGCAGGGCGACCGGCCCGGCAGGCGCGCCGAGCACCAGCAGCGACCGGCTGTCCCTTGACCAGCGGATGGTGCTGCCCGCCGACGTCGGATCGCCGCCGAGCACGTCCCTGACCCGCAGGCCAGGCAGCTGCCTGGCGGTACCGGACTCGGCGTCGGCGACCCAGACGCCGATGCCGTCAAGCTCGTCGCAGGTGAAGGCGAACCGGCGGCCGTCGGGCGCCCATGCGGGCACGCTGACCGAGGCATCGGGTGGCAGTTCTAGCTGCCGCTCGCTGCCGTCGGCAAGCGACAGCAGCGAAATGCCGGTCAGCCGCCTGATCCGCTGCCTGCCCGCGATGACCGGGTCGAGCCGCATGCCGCCGAGCGACAGGTACCGCCTGGCGAGCTGGGCAACCGGCGGGTGCGACTCGTACCGCACCAGCGCCGCCCGCGTCCGGTCCGGCGACAGCACCGTGGCAGGCGTCGGCGCCGCGTCGATGATCGAGACGATGTCACTGTCGGGGGTCAGGTACGGCACGCCAGCTTCCTCTCTGCCCGCCGGCCTGGCGCGGCCGCTACAGGGTTGCGCGTCCCGGCCGCCAGCGCAAATTGCCTGATGGCACCGGCACCAGGCCGGTCGTCTGGCAGCCGGTACGGTGGGCGTCGTGATGGGGCAGACGGCGCAGCAGCTGACCGCGAGGCTGGCCGCGGAGCAGGCAGGCAGCAGGCTGCCGTCGGTGACGGCAGGGCTGGCCAGGGATGGCGAGCTGATCTGGTCGGCAGGCCGCGGCCGGGTCGGCGACCGCCAGCCGGACTCCGGCGTGCAGTACCGGGCCGGGTCGATCACCAAGAGCTTCGTGGCCGTGGCCGTGCTACGGCTGCGTGACCAGGGCAGGTTCAGCCTGAACGACACTGGGCGCGTTTCCGGCCACGGCGCAGGTACCACTACTCCAACGTCGGGTACGCACTGCTCGGCCAGCTGCTAGGCCGTGTCCCGCAGGCCTTGGTGGATGCGGGCGGCGATCCAGGCGGCGTCCGGCAAGGCGGCGGAGGAGCCAATAGTGGTGCTATTGGCGACGACGACAACGCCGCCGGTCGTCGTCTGGGCGCCGATCCGCGCCGCCGAAGGTCTGCGGGACACGGCCTAACCAGCCAGCACGGCACGAGCTGGGAGCAGGTCGTCGCCGACGAGGTACTCACCCCGCTCGGGCTGAGCCGGACCACGCCGCGCCCCGTGCCACCGCATGCGAGCGGGTTCGCCGTGCATCCGCATGCGGACCTGCTGCTGGCCGAGCCTGAGCACGATGCGGGCGCGATGGGGCCGGCCGGCCAGCTCTGGACCACGGTCGCCGACCTGGCGAAGTGGGCGGCATTCCTGGCCGGCCAGCGCGGCGACCTGCTGGCCAAGGACACGCTGGCGGAGATGCGCGAGCCGGCCGGCGTCGACGACATCCCTGGCCAGCCCTGGGCACTCGGCTACGGCCTCGGCTTGCAACTGTGGAACTCGGGCGGGGTCAGGCTGTACGGCCACTCGGGCTCCATGCCCGGATTCGTCGGCATGCTGCAGATCGCCGAGGACGGCACCGCGGTGATCGTGCTGGCGAACTCCACAGTGGGCGCGGACATGACGGTGGCGGCCGACCTGCTGAAGATCCTGGCCGAGGCCGAACCCGCCGGGCAGCCTGAATGGTCGCCGCGGCAAGTCCCCGATGACGTCAGGGCGATGCTCGGCACCTGGTACTGGGGACCGGCGCCGTTCACCGTGTCGCACTCCGGCGGCCTGCTGCACCTGACGCACGCGGGCGGCGGCCCGCCGGTCAGGTTCCGCAGGTCCGGCGAGACCGGCGACTGGATCGGCCTGGACGGCTACCACGCGGGGGAACCGCTGACGCTGGTGACCGGCAGCGAGCGATCCGTTCCCGTGCTCAATCTTGGCTCTTTTCTTTACACCAGGACGCCCTACGATGCCGCGGCGCCGGTGCCTGGCGGGGTTGACCCGGCCGGCTGGATGGCACCACCCAGCCGGCCGGGCTAGGTCACCGCGTCAGCGGCTCAGTACCAGCCGGTGGCGAGCTCGTGCGCCCATGCGGCACTCGGCGAGCCGTAGCGGCTCTTGATGTAGCGCATGCCCCAGCGGATCTGCGTCCACGGGTTGTCCGGCCAGTCCTTGCCTGCCGAGCTCATCTTCGAGCCTGGCACCGCCTGCGGGATGCCGTACGCGCCTGAGTAGGGGTTGCTGGCGTGTACGTTCCAGCTGCTCTCCCGGTTCCACAACCAGACCAGGTACTTGAACTGGCGGTGCCGCCAGTGGAAGTGCCCGAGCATGTGCCAGGCAATCTGCCGGGGCGTGCGGTTGTGGTGCTTGCGCCGCGCAGCGCTGGCCTGGCCAGCGAGGTCGTCAGCCCTCGTGGCGGTCAGCGCCACGGTCAAGCTGTCGAGGCTGATGGAGCGCCCGGCGCGGGCTGGGGATTGCGCCGCCTGCGAGGCCGCTGGCCTGACCGCTGCTGCGGTGCTGCCTGACGCGGCCACTGCGCCTGAAGTCAGGACGCCAGCGGTGGCGGCGGCTGCGGCCAGTACGGTGACGGCCGCGGCACGGACTGCGAGAAGGGATCGGAATGACGGTCGGGGGTGTGCGGAACTGACGGGGGGCAAGAGGTGCCTTTGGTCGGGCGCGCATTCGAGTTGGCGCGCTCGGCGTCCACCCTGGACGCCTGCCGTCTGGCCGGGGGCGGCCAGGGCAGCGGCGTGCGGACGTGGCGCGGGTCAGGGCGACTGGTGGTTACTCTTGGTAACCGTCGCGCACGCAGGGTGCTGTCGAAGGTCTACCTTGCCT
>JASHQL010000032.1 GCA_030039155.1 Streptosporangiaceae bacterium
CGCCGGCCGCGTCATCGCCAGGCCGCAGGTCGCCGCCGCAGACCGAAGCCGCGTAGTCCCTGATGTCGAACACCGCGCCTGGCGGTCCTGGCCGCTGCACGACGCCGACCAGGCCGCCGCAGGTGACGATCAGGCCGGTCTCCTCGAGCACCTCGCGGAGCACCGCCTGCTGGTCGGTCTCGCCTGGCTCCACCTTGCCGCCAGGCAACGACCAGCGCCCGGCCGCAGGCTCGTGACCGCGCTTGATCAGCAGCAGCCTGCCCTGGTCGTCCTTGATCACCGCGCCGACGCATTCGATCGTCCGCTGGCCGGGTATACCCGCGGGGCCGGGGGTGCTGGGAGTCACCTGTCCAGTATGTCCGGCAACATCCGCGGCTGGCCGCGGGCTCGGTTTACGGACGGCCACGAAAGAGCACGTTAGTTGACGTGACGCGGCCAGGAGGTAACGCTTCGTGAGCATGAGACCGGTGCTCACCTGCCCGCGCTGCGACGAGATCGTCCGCGAGCCGAGCGCTTGGTCAAGTGCCTGGCATTGCGCCTTGCACGGCGAGGTGCTGCCGCTGCGGTCGTCGCTCAGCCCGTCCAGGGAAGGCCTGGACGGCGTGCTGCAAAGCGCCGCGGTGCCGGTATGGCTGCCGTGGCCGCTGCCGCAGGGCTGGCTGGTGACCGGCTTCGCGGTGGCCGGCGACGAGCGGACCGGTGGCCGGGGCTGCTCGGTGGCGCTGTCCGGCCCGAACCCGCTCGGCGGGCTGGCCGAGATGCTGCTGATCTCCGAGGAGCCAGGGGTGGGCCTCGGCGCCAGGTTCGCCGGGCTTGCCGGACCGGACGCGGGCGAGCACCTCACCGCCGGCCAGCCCGCCGGGGCCGTCGAGTACGGCAACCACGAGTTCCCGATGTGGCACGTGGACGCGCCGGGCCGGGCCGCCTTCGCGGGCGAGATGATGGGGCACTGGCTGTGGCTGGTGCTCTGGCCAGACACCGCCGGCGCGCTGATGGTCGAGCCGCTGCCGCTGCGTGACCTGCGCGACCCTGGCCAGGACCTAGACCTGCCGTTCGGCGCCAGGTCGCCGCAACTGCCCGGCTAGCCCGGCCGCCTGGTCCGGCCGGCCGGTTCCCGGCTAGTGTCGCCTCCGTGCGAGCCGACCTGCATAGCCACAGCAACGCCTCCGACGGCACCGACAGCCCGGAAGCGGTGATGCGGCAGGCCGCGGCCGCCGGACTCGACGTGATCGCGCTGACCGACCACGACACGGTGGCCGGGCACCAGCGGGCGGTGGCCGCGCTGCCGGACGGGCTCACGCTGCTGCCAGGCATGGAGTTGTCCTGCCGTCTTGACGGCCACAGCGTGCACATGCTCGCTTACCTGTTTGCTGAAGGGAACGAGGACCTCGCAGCCGAGCTAGCCCGGATCAGGGAAAGCCGGCTGAACCGGGCCAGGGCCATGGTGGATCGGCTCGCCGAGCTTGGCGCGCCGGTGACCTGGGAGCAGGTCAGCGCGATTGCGGCGGGCGGCGTGGTCGGCAGGCCGCACATCGCTCGTGCCATGGTCGAGGCTGGCGTGGTGGCAGATTTCGCCGAGGCATTCGGGCCTGCCTGGATCGGCCCAGGCGGCCGGGCACATGTCAGCAGGTACGCGCTGCCGCCGCGGCGGGCGATCGACCTGGTCACCGCGGCCGGCGGGGTGACGGTGCTGGCGCATCCACGCGGCAACGCGCGCGGCTGGCAGATCCCCGATGCGGTCATCGCCGATCTTGCCGAGGCCGGGCTGACCGGGATCGAGGTCAACCATCCGCAGCACGAGCCCGCGGTGCGCGCCCGGCTTGCCGCCCTGGCGGCCGAGCTGAACCTGGTGGCCTCCGGCGGCAGTGACGATCACGGCGAGCTGACCGGGCACAGGATCGGCACCGAGACGGCGCCGGCCGGCGCGTACGAACGGCTGGTCAGCGCGGCCACCGGCGCCGCCCCGGCGAGTGGCCGATGAGCTCGCTGCTGCAGGTCAAGTTCTTCTGGGAAGTGCTGGTGACCTTGCTGGTCATCACCGACCCGCCCGGCATCGTGCCGGTGTTCATCGGGATGACCAGGAACCGCGGCACCGCCGAGCGGAAGAAGCTGGCCTGGCAGGCCGCGGTGGTGGCCTTCGGCGTGATCGTGGCGTTCGCGCTGTTCGGCCGGTCGATCCTGAGCTACCTGGGGGTCGAGCTGCCCGCGCTGCAGGCGGCGGGCGGGCTGTTGTTGCTGCTGGTCGCGCTCGAGCTGCTCACCGGCAAGGCGGCCGACCCGGCCGAGCTGGAGAAGGTACAGGCGAACGTGGCGTTCGTGCCGCTCGGCACGCCGCTGCTGGCCGGCCCTGGCGCGATCGTGGCCACCATGCTGTTCGTGCAGCGGGTGCACTCCGTGGGTGACGGCCTGGCGTTTGCGGTCGCGATTATCCTGGTCACGGTGGCGCTGTGGCTGGCCATGCGGTTCTCCGGCGGCATCCTCAGGCTGCTGCACGACAGCGGCGTCGAGTTGCTGACCAGGATCGCCGGGCTGCTGCTTTCTGCCATCGCGGTTCAGCTCATCATCGGCGCGGTCAGGGCTATCGTGGCCCAGAGCTAACCGCTTATCCCCTCGGTGCAGGAAGGCAGCAACTGGCCATGGACGCGCGGATCGATCGGGTCACCAGCGCCGCGAACACCTGGATCGTCGGGGACGACGAGGAAGTCATCGTGATCGACCCTGGTGATGACGCCGCGGCGGTGCTCGCCAAGATAGGCGACCGCGAGGTGCTCGCGGTGATCTGCACGCACGGCCACGCGGGCCATGCCGCGGCCGCGATCGAAGTCGCCGACCGGGACGCGGCGCTGATCGCGCTGCACCCGGCGGACAAGTCCGCGTGGCACGAGGTGCATCCGGAAACCGATCCGGACATCTCGATGGAGGAGGGCGGCGCCTTCGAGGTGGCCGGGGTCACGCTCGAGGTGGTGCACGCGCCCGGCCACAGCCGTGGTTCGGTCTGCCTGTACTGCGAGGCGCTCGAGGCGTTGTTCACCGGTGACGTGGTGACCTCGACCGGTCCGGTCGCCAGGGCCGACGGATACCCGGATTTCGGCAAGCAGCTCGATGCGATCGGCGCCCAGGTGCTGACCCTGCCGCCGGACACCAGGATCCTGCCTGGTCACGGCGACGAGTTCACGGTGGCGGTGGCGGAGAAGCGGTTCGATTCCTGGGTGGCCGCAGGCCAGGACGGCTGGCGGCTCAAGCACCACGACGACGACGAGATAGACGACGAGTAGGCGCGGGTGGAGCAGCTCGGCCTTCCCGGCATGCCGCGCAGGCTCTACGCCTGCACGCCAACCAGGCTGAGCACCTGGCTCGACTGCCCGCGCCGGTACCGGATGAGCTACCTGGACCGGCCGCCGCCCGCCAAGGGCCCGCCCTGGGCGCACAACAGCCTCGGTGCCAGCGTGCACAACGCGCTGGCCGGCTGGTGGCGGCTGCCACGCGGCGAGCGCACCGTGGCGGCGGCTGGTGACCTGCTCACCGCTGGCTGGCTCAGCGACGGCTTCGCCGACGATGCCCAGTCGGCCGCCTATCAGGCGAACTGCCGGCGGCTGGTCGAGGACTACGTGGCCGGGCTCGATCCGGCCCGTGAGCCGGCCGGGGTGGAACGCACGGTCGGCATGCGCACCGAGCTGATCGCGGTGTCCGGCCGGATCGACCGGCTGGACGACCGGCGGCACGCCGACGGCAGCGCGGAGCTGGTCGTGGTGGACTACAAGACCGGCAGGCAGCAGCTGACCCAGGACGACGCGCGCAGCTCACTGGCGCTGGCCTTGTACGCGCTGGCGGCCCAGCGGGTGCTGCGGCGGCCTTGCCGCCGGGTCGAGCTGCACCACCTGCCGTCCGGCCAGGTACTTGCCTGGCAGCACACCGACGAGTCGCTGGCCAGGCAGCTGCGCAGGGCCGAGGACATCGCGGCCGAGTGCGAAGCAGCAGACGAGGCATATCAACAGGCAACGGCACCGGCCGAGGCGGCCGGGGTTGCCGAGGCGTTCGCGCCGCGGCCGGGGAGCTGGTGCGGTTGGTGTGACTTCAGGGCGCACTGCGCCGAGGGCAGCGCGGCCGCCGAGCGCAGGCGGCCATGGGACGGGCTCGCTAGCCTGCCTGTGACCGGCTCGGCTTGACCGGCCGGTGCCGTTCGGCGCTGTTCCAGAACGCGGTCAGCATGCTCGCCGTGGTGTCCGGCGCCTCTACCGCCGGAGAATGCGCGGCGCCCGGAATGCAAGAGCGCTCCGCGTTCAGCCGCCTGGCCATCCTGGCCTGCACGGCCGGCAGCCAGGCATCGTCGTTCTCGCCGTAGATCACCGTGATCGGGATCAGCGCCGCGGCCGCCGCCGCAGCCAGCTCGTCGGTGCGGTCCTTGCAGCTGAGCAGGTACCTGGCCAGCACGATCAGGCTGACCGGGCTGGTGCGCAGGGTCCGCTCCCTGAGGAACGCGATGATGTGCTCATCGGTGCCCTCGGCGCGAGCCTGCGGGGCGAGCTGCTCGTGCCAGATCCTGGACACCTGTGCGCGCAGCTCGTCCAGGTCATCCGCGCTGCGGCCGTCGTCAGCGTCGAGCAGGTCAAGCAACTGGCCAAGCACGACCGCCCGCTGCCCGGCGATCGCCCCGGGGCCGGAGCCGAGCAGGGTCAGCGACAGGAAGCCGCAGGCACGCTCCAGCACCGCTTCCCTGGCGATCAGGCCGCCCATGGAGTGGCCGACCAGGTGGACGCCGCCTACCGGGTTGCCCGCGCTCACCGACAGCGCATCAGCGGCGGCCAGCACGTCAGCGGCCAGCTCGGCCGGGGCGTAGCCGGCCCGGCTGGCGGCGTGCGGGCTCTGGTACTGGCCGCGCAGGTCGATGGCGACCACCATGCGGCCCGCCGCGGCGAGCGGCTGCAAGACGGGGAGAAAGTCCTCTTTACTACCGGTATACCCGTGGATGAGCAATGCAGGCCTGCGCTCGCAGACGCCCCGTATCGGCTGCGCCTGCAGCGCTGCGAAGTTGCCCCGTGCGGTCGAGATCGGGACCGACCTGACGTGGTCAGGCATCTCCAGCGACTTGACGGTGGTCACGGGCTCGCAGCCTACCTAGGTTCGCCTGAAAGATAACGTCTGAATAACGCAGAGAAACCTGAAGGAGTTGCCGCCCGCCGGCTGCCACAGCGATCTTGGTGAGCCGCTTGCGGGAACTTGCTGTCGCGGGTGGCAGCACTCATCCCAGGCAGCTGCCGAGCGTTGACCTGGCTGGCCGCCGGGGTTGGCCGGTTAGCCGAGGCTAGTCGGCTTGGCTGGCGCTTGTTGCCTGGCCGGTGCCGCGCCCGCCGCGGCGGCGCCGCTTGCGCGGCGCCTTGGTTGCGCCCTCGGTGTGAGTCTTCTCGCCGTCGGCGGCTGCACCGCGGTTGGCTGCCTGGGCATGGTTGCCGGCCGGCAGGCCGCCCCTGGTGCGCTGGCGAACCCGGTTGCCGCGGTTGGCCGCGTCGCGCCGCTGACCCGCCGGCGCCCGGCTGCTGCCACTGCCTGACCGGCTCCGGTCGCTGGCCCTCGACCGGGTCTTGCCGGTCTCGCCGATGTCCTCAAGTGACTCGGCCTCGAGGCCGAGCCTGTCCCGGCGCGACTTCGGCAGGCTGCCGCCAGCGCCAGCCGGGATGCCAAGCGCGGAGTACAGGTGAGCCGAGGTGGAGTAGGTCTCGACCGGCTCGGCGTGGTCCAGGTTCAGCGTGTCGTTGATGACCTTCCACCTGGTCATGTCCGGCCAGTCCACGAAGGTCACCGCGACGCCGGCCCGGCCGGCCCGGCCGGTGCGGCCGATCCTGTGCAGGTACGCCTTTTCGTCTTCCGGGCACTCGTAGTTGATCACGTGCGTGACGTCGTCGACGTCAAGCCCGCGCGCCGCAACGTCGGTGGCCACCAGCACGTCGACCTTGCCGGAGCGGAACGCGCGCATGGCCCGCTCGCGCTGACTCTGCCCGAGGTCGCCGTGCACCGCGCCGGCCGCGAATCCGCGGCTGGTCAGCGCCTCGGCAACCTGGTCGGCCGAGCGCTTGGTCCGGCAGAACACCATGGTCAGCCCGCGGCCCTCGGCCTGCAGGATCCTGGCCAGCACCTCGACCTTGTCCAGTTGGTGCGCGCGGAACACGTGCTGCTCGGTGGTCGGCACGAGCACGGGCTCATCGTGCTGCTCGGCCCTGATGTGGGTCGGGCGGCTCAGGTGCCGCCTGGACAGCGTCACGACCTCGCCTGGCATGGTCGCCGAGAACAGCATGGTCTGCCGGTGCGCCGGCGTGAGCTGCAGGATCTTCTCGACGTCAGGCAGGAACCCGAGGTCGAGCATCTTGTCGGCCTCGTCCAGCACCAGCACCTGCACCCGGTTGAGCTTCAGGTGACCCTGCCTGGACAGGTCGAGCAGCCGGCCTGGGGTGCCGACCACGACGTCGACGGTCGCCAGCGCCTCGATCTGCGGCTCGTAGGCACGGCCGCCGTACAGGGTGACCACGTTGGTGCCGATCCGGCTGCCGGCCAGCCGCAGGTCGTCGCCGACCTGGATGGCCAGTTCCCTGGTTGGCACCACGACCAGCGCGCGGGGCGCCGCTGGCTTCCGGTCGGCCGTGCCGGTCAGCCGCTCGAGCACCGGGATGCCGAAGGCCAGGGTCTTGCCGGTGCCGGTCCTGGCCTGCCCGATCAGATCATGACCGTCAAGCGCGATCGGCAGGGTGAGCGCCTGGATCGGGAAGGCATGGCTGATGCCCACCGCCTCGAGCGCCGCGCAGATGGGCTCTGCGATGCCAAAGTCTCTGAACGTCTTGCCGGTGTCAGCCTCTTCGGCGGCCGGTTTGACCGCCTCCTGGTCGCCGGCGCTGCTCGGTGTCTGCGTACTCAGGGCTTCCGCCTCCATTAAGCGGCCCCCGGCGGCCTTGCGCATCCGCATAGGCGACCCGCCGCGGGCTTGGTCTAAGACTTCCCGGCGGGGCAGCTGGCGCCGAACGCGACAGGCGTCGCGCACTCGCGGGAAGCAGGCAACCAGACGTGGTGCGGGCGCAGGCGCCCTCGCCGATCGCTTGGCTGAACGTTAGCTATAACACGGTCGGGGGTAACCGCATTCCTCCTGTGTGTCGCGTCACAGTCTAACAACCTTGGGTCGGCAAGCCGACCAGGCCTGTCCGGGTCGGGCGAAGAGGGCCGGCCGTGCGGGTCAACGGGGTCATCAGCGCGGGCAAAGCGGTTACGCTGCCGCCATGTCCAGTGCGCAGCCGGCGGCCGGGCCGCAGCGGCCGACCGGCGATGGCGTGATCGATCTGCTCGGGCTGCTTGCCTACGCCTCGCTGACCGCGTTCTTCCGGCTGACCGACGATGCCGCGCTGGCCATCTCGCTTGCCGACAAGACAGCGCTTGCCGATATGGCGGTTGCCGAGTTCGGTCATTTCCAGCTGCTGCGGACCCGGCTCGAGCAGCTGGACGCGAGCCCTGAGCAGGCCATGCAGCCCTTCGTCCAGGCGGTTGACGCCTTCCACGCCAGGACCGCTCCGTCCGACTGGCTGGAGGGCCTGGTCAAGGCGTACGTCGGAGACGGCATCGCGGCAGACTTCTACCGGACCGTGGCGGCCAGGCTTGACCCAGAGACCGGCAGCCTGGTCCGCGAGGTGCTAGCGGACACCGGCCACTCGGAGTTCGCGGTGGCCAGGGTGCGGGCCGCGATCGCGGACGATCCTCGTGCGGCGGGCCGGCTCGCGCTGTGGGCCAGGCGGCTGGTGGGCGAGGCGCTCGGCCAGGCGCAGCGGGTAGCCGCGGAGCGTGAGTCGCTCGCTGACCTGGTGGCCGGCCACAGCGAGCATCAGCTTGGCGACATGGGCCGGATGTTCGCCGACCTGACCGACCTGCATGCGGCCAGGATGGCAGCGCTCGGCCTGGCCGAATGACCCGCTGCCTACACGTTCGAGAAGCCGACCCGGCGCTGCTCGTTCGCGCTCAGCTGGATGTAGGCGAGCTTGTCGGCCGGCACCAGCACCCGGCCGCCCTTCTCGTCGTGCAGTTCGAAGACCTGGCCGTCGGCCAGCGCGGCAGCGAGCTGGCGTGCCACCTCGTCGGCGGAGACCGGGGTCTCCACGACCAGCTCCCGCGCCACGGACTTGATTCCGATCTTGACTTCCACGGCTCTCCTCTCGCACCTTTTTGCAGGCTAGCCCGAGGGCGTGCGATTGGGGCCAGGCAAGACCGCTGGCCTGCTACGCCGCCAGCGAACGGCTGTGCGGCCTCGGTCAGACCGTCTTCGGCCAGTCGCTGATGCCGCGCCAGGCGAGCCTGGCGATCATCTGCTCGGCCTGGTCCTTCTCGATCGCGCGGTCAGTGCTCAGCCAGTACCGCGCGCTGACTTGCGCCATGCCGACCAGCGCGATGCCGAGCAGGCGCGCCTCGTCGTCGCTGACGCCGGCGTCCTCGCGGATGAACTGGCTGACCATGTTGGAGCAGTCGCGCATGGCGCGGTCAAGCTTGGCCCTGACCGCGGGCTCGTTGCTGAGGTCGGACTCAAACACCAGCCTGAATGCCTCGCCCGCGCCGGCCACGAAGTCGTAGAAGGCCTTGAAGGTGGCAGGCACCCGCTCCTTGTTGTCCGTGGTCGAGGACAGCGCGTCGCTCACGCACTTGACCAGCTCTTCCGCGCTCTCGTCCAGCAGCGCCAGGTACAGCTCAAGCTTGCCTGGGAAGTGCTGGTACAGCACCGGCTTGCTGACCCCTGCCCGGTCCGCGATCTCGTCCATCGCCGCCGCGTGGTAACCCTGCGCGACGAACACGTCCCGTGCCGCGCCGAGCAGCTGCCGCCGGCGCGCCGGCCTGGGCAGGCGGGTGCTCGTCGGCTTGGCCTGGGACGATGCGGTCAATGCTGGCTCCGGTAGCTGCTGGTCAACGCCGCAAGGTTGCTGCGTGCACCCGGCAATCTTACGTCCGGCCTGGTGCGCAGTGCCGCTCAGTGAGGTCGCGCCTTGCTGCGATTGCAGCTCACCGCGCCGGGCTACCTGTACTCGTCGTCGTCGGGACCGAGGCCGCGGGCCTGCTCGCTGAGGTCGGCGACGTCGGCCTCGAGCGGCACATCCAGATCCGCTTCGTCCCGAAACTCGTCGTCGCCGGGAATCGCTTCCTGGACCTGCTCGGCCACATCGGCGTCGGGTGCTTCGCTGTCAATGTCGCTCATCTTGCGCCCCTTTGCCGAGATTTGTCGTTCGAACATATTGCCGAGCGTCAGGATTGGGACAACACTGGTTGTATCAGTACCCGTCCAGCACAGTCTTCCGCGCGGGATCATGGAAAGAGATCGCCGGCGAGCCAAAATAGATTCGCTATCTGATCCCGCTGCGGGGTAGGGAGATGCCATGCACAGCATGTGGAAGGGGGCAATCTCCTTTGGCCTGGTCATGATCCCGGTGAAGCTGTACGCGGCGACCGAGACCAGGGACATCGCGTTCCGGCAGGTGCACAGGGTGGACGGGGGCCGGATCAGGTTCCGCAGGTTCTGCTCGGTCTGCGACGAAGAAGTGCCGTACGAGGATGTCGCCAAGGGATACGAGCTGCCCGGCGGCGAGATGGTCGTGCTGACCGAGGAGGACATGGCCGAGCTACCGCTGGCGACGAGCCGCAGCATCGAAGTGGTGAACTTCGTGCCAGCCGAGCAGCTCGACCCGATCATGCTGAACCGCAGCTACTACGTCGAGCCGGAGGCGGCAGGCGCGCGCGCATACGCGCTGCTGCGTGACGCGCTTGAGCGGTCAGGGCGGGTTGCCCTCGCCCAGGTTGCGCTGCGGCAGCGGGAGGCACTGGCCACGCTGCGGTCTCGAGATGGCGTGCTGGTGCTCGGCACGCTGCTGTGGCCAGATGAGGTGCGAACGCCGGCGTTCCCGTTCCTTGACGACGATATTGCGGTGCGTCCGCAGGAACTGCGGATGGCGACCTCGCTGATCGACTCCATGACCACCGACTTCGACCCTGCCGATTACCACGACCATTACCGCGAGGCGGTGCAGGAACTGGTGGCGGCCAAGACCGAGGGTCGCGAGGTGCTGCAGCCGGACACCGCGGAGACCTCCGACGGCGGCCTGGCGAGCCTGGCCGACGCGCTGAAGGCCAGCCTGGAAGCCGCCAGGGGACAGCGCCTGGGCGACGCAGCCGAACCGGCTCAGCCAGCCTCGAAATCAGCAGCCAAGCCAGCGGCGAAGAAGACGGCGGCTGCCAGGACGGCCAAGGCCGGCGACAAGCCGGCCGCCGACGGCGCGGCGAAGCGGCCGAGCACCAGGCGGAAGGCAAGCTGACCGGCTGCGGGCCAGGCCGATCGGCGCCAGCGCCGGCTCAGCAGCGCGGGCCCGACAGGTAATCTTGGCGACCATGACTGCCCTCTCGACGCCCGCTCCGGCCTGGCCAGGCGAGCTGGTCTCGCTAGACGCCGGCCCGGTGTTTGTCAGGTCGGCCGGCGACCCGGCCGCGCCGCTCGCGGTGTTCGTGCACGGCCTCGGCGGCTCGGCGCTCAACTGGACCGACCTAATGGCTGAGCTGAGCCAGCCGGACCCAGGGCATGCCGAGTCCGCGCTCCGGTGTGAGGCGCTTGACCTGCCGGGATTCGGCTACTCGCCACCGCCGGCCAGCGGCAACTACGCGCTGAATGCCCGCGTCGCCGCGGTGGTGTCGCTGATCGAGCGTCGCGGCCGCGGGCCGGTACACCTGATCGGCAACTCGCTCGGCGGCGCCGTCAGTACCAGGGTGGCTGCCCGCCGGCCCGACCTGGTCAGGACGCTGACGCTGATCTCGCCTGCGCTGCCGGACCTGACGCCGAGGCTGCTGCCGATGCGGCTGCTCGTGGTGAGCGCGCCGGTCGCGGGCCGCAGCTTGCTGGCCAGGATGCAGCGAACGCCGCCGCATCAGCGGATCGAGCGGATGCTCAGGGAGTTGTACGCCGACCAGAGCCTGCTGCATCCGGTCAGGCGAGCCGAGAGCGAGGCCGAAATGCTCAGGCGGGACGAGCTCGGCTACGCCGACGAGGTGATGGTCGCCACGTCTCGCTCGCTGGTCGCGGAGTACGTCAGGTCGGGACGTGGCTCGCTGTGGCACGACGCCACCCTGGTCACCGCGCCGACGCTGGTCGTACACGGCAGCCATGACCGGCTGGTGAACCCGGCCAACGCCGGGAAGGCGGCCAGGGCGTTTCCGAACGTGCGCGTGCAGGTGCTGCCGAAGGTCGGGCACGTGGCGATGATGGAGCGGCCCGACCTGGTCGCCGAGCTGATCAGGGCGCACCTTGCCAGCGTTGAGCTGCCGCGGCCGAAACAGGTGGCCAGCTGACGGCTTTGCTGATCACGGCGCCCGAGGTCATCACCGCGGCGGCCGGCGGCGTGCTGGCGCCCGGCTACCTTGAGCTTGCCGATGGCGTGATCAGGCTGGTCGGCGGCGGCAGCCCGCCGCGCCCGCCCGACCTGGCGCTGCCGGTCGGCTACCTGCTGCCTGGCCTCATCGACCTGCAGGTGAACGGGTACTTCGGCGAGGAGTTCCAGGCCACGACCCCGGCTGGCTTCAACGGCGTGGTCGGCCGGCTGCCGTCGCTCGGCAGCACGGCGTTCCTGCCGACGCTGATCACCGCGCCGCTGGCCGAGCTGGCCGATGCGCTCGCCTTCGTGGCCGGCCTGGCGGCTGCGCGGCCGGCCGGCGCGCGGGTGCTCGGCCTGCACCTGGAGGGTCCGTTCATCGCACGGTCGCGCCGTGGCGCGCACAACCCCGACTGGATCACCGAGCCGAGCCCTGCCGCCGTCTCGCGGCTGATCGATGCCGCCAAGGGCCAGCTCCGGCTGGTCACCCTCGCTGCCGAGATACCAGGCGCGATTGCGGCAATCAGGCAGCTGACGCAGGCCGGGATCGTGGCCAGCGTCGGGCACAGCGACGCCACTGCCGCGCAGCTGGCGCAGGCGGCGGACGCGGGCGCCAGCATGGTGACGCACCTGTTCGACGCACAGCGTGGCCTGCACCACCGCGAGCCAGGGGTAGTCGGCCAGGCGCTCGCCGATCCGCGGCTCACCGCCGGCCTGATCGCCGACCTGCATCATGTGAGCCGCCAGGCCTGCCAGATCGCGTTCACCGCGGCACCGGGCAGGATCGCATTGGTCACCGACGCGGCAGCCTGCGCCGGCATGCCGCCTGGCAGGTACCTGCTCGGCGGCGAGCCGATCGAGCTGCCGCCTGGCGACGGGGTGCCGCCGGTCCGCGCGGACGGCACCCTGGCAGGCTCGGCGCTGCGGATGGACAGCGCCGTGGCCAACATGGTGACCGCCGGCGCCACGCTGCCCGCGGCGGTGGCCGCCGCGTCACGAGTGCCCGCCGACCTGATCGGCCGCGCCGACCTGGGCAGGATCGCCGCAGGCGCAGCCGCCGACCTGGTCTGGCTCGGTCCTGACCTGCGCACCAGGGCAACCTGGATCGCAGGCGAGCTAGTTTTTGCCGATACGCTCGCGTCCGACATTGTCCGCCGCCAAGCCGATCAGGGAGTACCGCCGTGACGAGCATGATGCGGGTGGAGATCGGCCAGCAGCCGGCCGCGCTGCGCGCGACCATCGATTCGCTGTTGCCTCGGCTCGATGAGGTGGCCGCGCTTGCCGCGCAGACCAGGCAGGTGCTGTTCATCGCGCGCGGTACCTCGGACAACGCGGCCGTGTACGGCAGTTACCTGATCCAGGCGCACGGCGGCCGGCTGGCCACCCTCGGCGCGCCGTCGATCGCGACCGCCTACCGCAGCCGGGTCGACCTGGATGGCGTGCTCGCGGTCGGGCTGTCCCAGTCAGGGCAGACCGAAGAAATCGTGGAGACGCTGGGCTGGGCCAGGGACTGCGGCGCGCGCACCCTGGCGATCACCAATGGCGCCGGGTCGCCGCTGGCGCAGGCCGCCGAGCTGACCCTGCTCACCGAGGCGGGCACCGAGCAGGCGGTGCCGGCCACCAAGACGTTCACCACCCAGCTCGCCGCGCTTGCGGTGCTGGCCATCGGGCTTGGCGCCGACCTCGATCCCGGCGAGCTGCGCGCGGTGCCCGACGTGATCGCCGCGATGCTGGCACAGCCCGCTGACGTCGAGCCGATCGTGGCCGAGCTTGCCAAGGTGCCCGGTGTGGTGGTCTCGGCCCGCGGCCTCGCCTACTCCGCTGCGCTCGAGCTGGCGGTCAAGCTGAAGGAGGCGTGCTACCTGCACGCGATGGGGCTGTCGTACGCGGACCTGCTGCACGGCCCGATCGCGGTGGTGGACGCGGAGACTCCGGCGATCATCCTGGCCGCCGAGTCCGGGCCGACGCTGGCAGGCTCGATCGAGCTCGCGGCTCGGGTCACCGGGGCGGGCGCGCGCGCCTACGGCATCGGCGGCGGACCGAGGCTCGCCGCTGCCTGCTCGCTGTCGCTGCCGGGGCCCGCGCTGCCCGAGTGGCTGGCGCCGATCGGCCTAATCGTGCCGGGCCAACTGCTCACCGAGGCACTCGCGCGCAGGCTCGGCATCAACCCGGACAGCCCGCGCGGGCTGAGCAAGGTCACCCAGACCGATTGACCACCCTGGCGGCCATGATCTCGGTGACGATGGCCGCCTGCTCCTCGAGGACCGGGCGCAGTGGCGGCGCCAGATCGTGCCGGGCCAGCGCCTCGTTGGTGGCTGCCAGGGTTTCGGCGTCGGCGAGCAGCACCGGGTAGAGCAGCCTGGCCAGTCGCTGCGCGCTGCGCCGGTCCCGGCCGGCCAGCGCGGGCAACGCCTCGGCGAAGAACCTGGCCCGGTATGGCGTGAGCAGCCGGTCCTGACCAGGCACCCAGATGCCCTGCGCGTGCGCCATCGCGGTGCGCAGCCGCTCGCCAGCCGCGAGCGCGGCCTGCCAGGCCGCCTGCTTCGCTGCCGGGTCAGGCCGCCTGGCGCGGCAGGTCGCCAAGATCGCCGCGCCGTTCGCCGGGTCGGCCGCGGCGTAGCCGTCAAGGTCCTCGTCGGTCGCGCGGCCCTGTGCGGCAAGCGCGAGCAGGATCTTGGCTCGCAGCTCGAGGTCGACCGCGAGGCCTGCAGGCAACCCCGCGCCGTGCTGCCAGCCGGAGACCACGGCAAGCTGGGCCTCGCCATCGGCGCTGGCCGCGTAGCCAGCGGCCAGCACGCGCTGCGTCCTGCTGCCGGCCTCGGCGCGCTCGGCGCCGGCGTAGGCCGCGTCGGCCAGGTGCCGAAGCAGCGGTGACCGCTGCGGGTCAGGGGCATACAGGTTCGCTGCGGTGACCGCACGGTCGATCAATTCGGGCAGGCCGTGCGCCGGCCTGCCCTGGCTGATGCCGCGGGCGGCAATTCCGACGAACGCGGCGGCGCTGAGCTCGCCGGCCAGCGTCATGTCCCAGGCCGCGTTCCAGCAGACGGTCTCGGTCAGCGGATCGCCCACGTCCATCGCGCACTCGGTCAGCGCCTGCCAGGACGCGTTATCGAACCGCACCTTGGCGAAGGTCAGGTCGCCGGCGTTCAGGATCAGCGCCGCGAGATGTGCTCCGGCCAGTTCCGGTACCTCGGTGCGCTCGCCGTCGATCAGCACCCGGACCTGCCTGGTCTGCTGCAGGCGGCCGGCAGACCAGGCATACCGGCCGATGCCGATCCGGTGCGTGCGCAGCCCGGTGCTGCCCGGCGGCGCGCCGACGGCCGGCGGGAGCTGCACGATATGCAGCGACTCGATGGTGCCGTCCGCGGCCAGCTTCAGGTCAGGCAGCAGCATGTTGACGCCGCGCTC
>JASHQL010000270.1 GCA_030039155.1 Streptosporangiaceae bacterium
CGGCCGGCTAGCTAGCGCCCCGGTCAGCCCGGCTGGTCGGCCAGCGCGCGCTGCCAGGCGGCAGCGTCGGCGCAGCCGCCGGCCGGCGAGCCGGCCGACTCGATCACGATCAGGAACCGCTCAGGGCGCAGCGCCGCCACGGTGACGCACCGCACCGAGCCGTCCGCGGGATCCAGGTAGCTGGCCAGCACCAGCGCCACCGGCGTGCCGGCCGCGAGCCGCAGCTTCCTGGCGACGGCAGCGCTGGCCGCCGACATCTGCAACGCGATCGCATGCGGCCGGCACTCGCCCGCTGGCCGGTGCCCGGTGACCAGCAGGTGCGCCGGCCAGGCCGCGGGAGGGTCAGCAGGGGCCGCCGCCCCTTGGCAGGCGGCCGCCTGAGCACTGCGGCCGCCCGGCAGGTAGCTGGTGACGAGCGCGGCCGGCGCCGGGCCGGCCGCCCACAGCACCTGGATGGTCAACGCCTGGACGCCGGCGGCCAGGCCGAGTGCCCCGGTCAGGCCGGCGGGCAGCGGGCCGTACGAGTCCTGTCGGCTCTGACATGAAATGTCCGGGCAGACCGGCTCGATCCTGATCGCGAGACCGCCGCCGGCCGCCGCCGGCGCCTCGCTGCCGCCGTTGGCGCGGCTGAACTGCCCTGGCCCCAGGTAGCTGATCTGGTGCCTGGCCAGCAGGCCCGCGAGCGCCTCGTCGAGTAGCTGCTGCGGCACGCCGTAGTGCCTGGCGAGCACGCTGGACCTGGGCAGCCGCCAGCCAGGCGGCCGGTGCGCGATCTTGGCCGAGATGCGCTCGGCGAGCACCGTGACCTGAGCCTGCTGCCCGAGCACCTCGACCGACATCACCGCAAGCCCGTTCGCCGATGTCCTTCTGGAACAGAAGTTAATTTACTTCTTGGACAGAAATACCGCAACGCCTGCGCCGCCTTGCCGTTGCCGGAGTGGCGA
Source organism: Streptosporangiaceae bacterium (assembly GCA_030039155.1). Classification (GTDB taxonomy): domain Bacteria; phylum Actinomycetota; class Actinomycetes; order Streptosporangiales; family Streptosporangiaceae; genus JOPF074. The sequence continues at coordinate 945 of JASHQL010000270.1, forward strand.
TGCAAGCATCGTGCGTATGCCGAAGACCAGCAGGTCGCCGCGCAAGCAGCCGGCCAAGGAACAGCCGGCCAAGGAACAGCCGGCCGCGGGCGAGGCAGCCAGCCAGCTCGACGCCTACCACGCCAAGCGCGACTTCGGGCGGACCCCAGAGCCGCGTGGTGCGGTAGCGGCTGGCCAGCCGGGCGCGCCCAGGTTCGTGGTGCAGCGGCACCGGGCCAGGCGGCTGCACTACGACCTCAGGTTCGAGATCAACGGCGTGCTGGCCAGCTGGGCCGTGCCGCACGGGCCGACCCTCGACCCGAAGGCACGGCGGCTCGCCGTGCACGTCGAGGACCATCCGATCGAGTACCTGGACTTCGAGGGCGTGATCCCGTCCGGCGAGTACGGCGGCGGTGACGTCATCGTCTGGGACATCGGCAGCTGGCAGCCGCACGCGACCGACGACCCGGCGGCCGCGGTCCAGGCTGGCGAGCTGCATGCGGACGTCAGCGGGTACAAGCTGGCCGGGCGGCTGGTGCTGGTGCGCCGCGGCGACTCGAAGGACTGGCTGCTGCTGCACAAGGACGACGAGTACGCGGTGCCCGGATGGGATCCCGAGCAGCATCCGCTGTCGGTGCTGAGCGGCCGCACCAACGACCAGGTGCGCGCCGATCCTGACCGGATGTGGCGGTCGGACCTGCCGCCGGCCCAGGCATCAATCTCGCTGCGGTCCGCCGGCCGGCCGCAGCAAGCGCCGTCGGCCCAGCTAGCGCCGGCCCGGCCAGCGCCGGCCCGGCCAGCGCCGGCCACCGGGCCGGCCGAGGATGAGCTGGCCGAGCTTGACGCGCTGGGCGCCAGCGGCAGCTGGCAGGTGTTCGGCCGCACGCTGCGGCTCACCAACCTGGACAAGGCGATGTTTCCCGGCAAGGAAGGCGAGCCGCCGGTCAGCAAGCGCGACCTGCTCAGGTACACCGCGCAGATTGCCCCGGTCATCCTGCCCTACCTCGCCGGGCGGCCGCTGAACATGCACAGGTTCCCTGGCGGGGCCGACACCACGGGCTTCTGGCACAAGCAACTGCCCGAGCACGCGCCTGACTGGGTGCCGCGCTGGCATAACCCGGATGCCAAGCAGGACAGGACCACCACCTACCTGGTGGTGGACGAGCCGGCCGCGCTGCTGTGGGCAGCCAACTTCGGCGCGCTCGAATGGCACGCCTGGACCAGCCTGGCCGCCAGCCCACAGCAGCCGAGCTATGCCCTCATCGACATCGACCCTGGAACCAGCACGAGCTGGGCGGACATCCTGGTGCTGGCGAAACTGCACAGGACCGCGCTCGACCACCTCGGCGTCCGCGGCCAGCCGAAGGTCACCGGCAGGCGCGGTATCCAGGTCTGGATCCCGGTTGCGGACGGGCTCACCTATGAGGACACCAGAGTCTGGGTTGAACAGCTCTCCAGGCAGATCGGCGCGGTCGTTCCCGACATGGTCAGCTGGCAATGGGACGTGACCCGTCGTGGCGGCCTGGCCAGGCTCGACTACACCCAGAACGTCAGCAACAAGACACTGGTGGCGCCGTACAGCCCGCGCGCCGCTCCCGGCGCGCCGGTGTCCGCGCCGATCTCCTGGGACGAGCTCGACGACCCGTCGCTGCGGCCAGACGGCTTCACCATCGCCTCGATGCAGGACCGGATCGCCGCGGTCGGCGACCTGTTCGCGCCGGTGCTCGGCCCCGGCCAGCGGCTGCCCGAGCTGCGCTAGCCACGTCGTGGGCGGCCGGCGTGGGCTGGACCAGGGCTGGCTAGACCAGGGCCGGCACGGCGGCCCGGCTGGCCGGCAGCGCGAGGGTGACCCGCAGCCCGTGCGGTTCGTTCAGCGACGCCTCTGCCTTGCCGTCGTGGGCCGCGGCGATCGCGGTCACGATGGCCAGGCCGAGGCCGGAACCTGGCCGGCTTGACGACCCGGCGGGACGGTAGAAGCGGTCGAAGATGTGCGGCAGCTGGGTGTTCTGCACGCCAGGCCCGTCGTCGCTGACGCTCACCGTCACGCCCTCGTCGCTGCAGGCAGCCGTCACCGTGGTGACGGTGCCGTCCGGGGTGTGTGCCTGCACGTTGGCGAGCAGGTTGTCGATGGCCCGGCGGAGCAGTTCCTCGTCGCCCATCACCACCAGGTCGTCGTCGGTGTCGGCGTGCCAGGTCCTGGCCGGGTCGGCGATCTGGGCACGCTCGGCGCACTCCTGCACCAGGGCGGTCACGTCGACCACGTCGTGCTGCTGGCACGGGTGCTGGTCAAGCCTGGCCAGCCTGAGCATGTCGTCGACTAGCTGGCTCATCCGCTTGGCCTCGTGCGCGATCCTGGCCATCGCCTCATCGACCTGCTCGCGGCTGGTCAGCGCGCCCTGCTGATACAGCTCAGCGTTCGCGCGCAGCGAGGCCAGCGGGTTCCGCAGCTCGTGGCTGGCGTCGGCGAAGAACCGCCTGGTTAGCTCCTGGCTGGCTTCCCGTTCCTGGAGTGAGGCCTCGATCCGTCCCAGCATGCCGTTCAGCGCCACGCCAAGCCTGCCGACCTCGCTCTCGGAATCGACGGCGCTCACCCGCTCGGTCAGGTCGCCAGCGGTGATCCGGTCGGCCTGGTTGGCCATCGTCTCGATCGGCCGCAGCCCGCGCCGGACCAGCCAGGCCACGCACAGGCCGACCAGCAGCAGCGCGGCTAGCGAGCCGATGATCACGATCAGCCTGAGCCGGCCGACTGTCTTGTTGACATCGGCGATGCTCGTCGTGGTGACCAGCGTGCCTGGCCCCACCCGCACCGCCCACAGCCGGAGCTGCTGGCCACCGTGAATGCCCGCCACGGTGGTGGCGATCCAGGTTGTGCCGGGCGGCAGCGAGCTGAAGTGCGGCTGCAGACCCGGCCCGCGCAGCAGCACCTCAGACTTGGTCTTGGCGCCAGGATTCGCGATGAACGCGACCCGGTACTGCCTGAGGTCGGCTGGCACCGCGTATTCCAGATGGCCGGCGCGCGACAGCACCTGCGCGAACGTGAGCCTGACCTGCTTCGGGGTCGCGGTCTTGCCGCGGATGGCGCTGATAACCCCGGTGTTCCGAGCTGCGCGCTGCGCCGCCTGCCAGATCGGGCTCCAGCTGCCGAGCCTGGCGTCAGGCGGCCGGCTGGCCTCGCTCATCGCCGGGCCGATGACCAGCGCGCCCTTCGGGAAGTCGGCGCCTCCTGGCCGCGGGTAGAACGCCCTGGTGACGCTTTGCAGCTGCCCGTCTTTCTGGTTCAGCAGGTAGCCGCGCAGCGAGTTCACCGCCGCCAGGTCAAATCCGGCCAGCGCGACGAGCGTCACGGCAAGCACGCCGAGCAGGACGCGGGCGCGCAGCGAGGGCCGGCGCGGGGCTCTAGGCTTCATCTTGACTCGCCATCTCGCCTGGGCGCGGCAGCCGCAGGCTGTAGCCGACGCCGCGCTGGGTGTGGATCACTTCAGGACCGTGCTCCGCGAGCTTCCGCCGCAGGTAGGCAACGTAGGT
>JASHQL010000271.1 GCA_030039155.1 Streptosporangiaceae bacterium
CCGGCCGGGCACGACGGCAGCGCCGGGCACAATGGCAGCGCCGGGCACAACGGCAGCGCCGGGCACAACGGCAGCTCGGCCGGGCAGCAGCCGGCCGCCGCCGACCAGCGCTCCGCGGCACAGCGCACGACTGTGTCGCCCTCGACGGTGCCGCCCTCGACGGCGGCCGCGGTCAACGGTGGCGTACCAGCCACTCCGGCCGCTGCCGAGCCGGCATCGAGCCGGCGCGGGCTGCGGCCGAACAGGCAACGGCCGCCGGAGTTCGGCCGGGCCGACCGGGACCGGGTCGCCGAGGTCGCCGGCACCATGCACATGTGGTGGGCGAAGAAGGCGGCGGCAGACGGCGGACCGTCCGAAGTTGCCGGCCGGCCAGTAGCGGAAGCGGCCGGGCCGCCGGCCGAGGATCCAGGCAGGCAGCCGGCCCCCTTCGGCGGCTGGCAGCAAGCCGATGCGGCGTTCCAGGGCCGGCCATCCGACACCGAGATCGTGACGTTCAGGCCGGTGGTGTACGAGGGCGCCCAGGACAACGGCGAGACGGTGGCTGGCCAGCCAGGCAGCGGCGAGCAGCCCGCCCAGGACCTCGGCCTGCGCCGCGGCTTGCTGGCCAACTTGCCGAAGCCGCAGCCGCGCCAGCCAGGCCAGAGCGCCGATCAAGGCTGGCCGAACGGCCGCTCGGGCGACAGCCCGGCCAGGGACACCGCCGTCTGACCGAGGCGGCTGTCAGATCCGTGCAGCACAATCGGGTGCGTGCGGGTGGCAGTCGTTCCTGGTGCCGACGGGGCCGGGCTGCTCCGCACGCTCGGTTCCGGCGGCGCGCCAGCTGGCCAGGTCGAGCATGTGCCTGATCTTGCCTCGGCGATCGCCGAGCGAGACCGGCGTGACCAGGTCAGGTGGGTCTGGCCGGCCACCGCTGCGTGTTATCCGCCGCTGCTGCGGGCCGGCGTCCGGGTAGCCAGATGCCACGACCTCGCACTGACCGAGGCGCTGTTGCTCGGCAGCGAGGGCCGGCCGGACGAGCCGTCGTCGCTTGCCGGGGCAGCGGCCAGGCTGCCTGGCGGCCCGGTGCAGCTCCCGCCGGAGCGGCCGCCACGGTCGGCCCAGGATGCCTTGTTCGAGCCTGGCCAGGACGACGTCGCCGGCCAGGCGGCCGAGCAGGTGATGACAGCGCTCGCCGCGGTACACGCTGACCAGCTGCGCCGGATCGCGGCAACCGAGCAGGTCGGCAAGTTCAGCTTGCTGGCGGCGGCGGAGTCGGCCGGCGGGCTGGCAGCCGCGGAGATGACCGCCGCCGGGCTGCCGTGGCGCGCCGACATCCACGACGCCCTGCTGACCGAGGTGCTTGGCAGCCGCCCGCCGGCGACCGCGGGGCCGCAGCTCAGGCCGCCCCGGCTGGCCGAGCTCGCGGCGCAGATCTCGGCCGCGATCGGCGCGACCCGGCCGGTGAACCCGGACTCGCCGGCCCAGCTGCTGCGCGCGCTCAGCGCCGGCGGCGTGCGGGTGTCGTCGACCAGGTCGGCGGAGCTGCGCACGGTGCAGCACCCGGTGATCCCGCTGCTGCTGGAGTACAAGGAACTGTCAAGGCTGCACGCGGCGTACGGCTGGGCCTGGCTGGACAGCTGGGTAGCCGACGGCCGGTTCAGGCCTGAGTACCTGGTCGGCGGCGTGGTGTCGGGCCGCTGGGCGTCACGCGGCGGCGGCGCCCTGCAGATCCCCAAGCTGCTCCGCCGTGCCGTGGTGGCCGACGAAGGCTGGGTGCTCGTGGTGGCAGACGCCGCGCAGCTCGAGCCCAGGGTGCTGGCGGCGCTGGCCGGGGACAAGGCGTTCGCCGCGGCAGCCGCCAGCGGGGATCTGTACGCCGCGCTGGCTGGCGCGTTCGACGGCGACCGGGCCAAGGCGAAGGTCGCGCTGCTGTCGGCCATGTACGGCGGCGCGGGCGGCGAGGCCGGCCAGTTGCTCGCGGTGCTCAGGCGGCGGTTCCCTGCGGCCGCCGCGTTCGTCGAGTCGGCGGCGGTGGCCGGCCAGGAAGGCAGGGTGGTCAGGTCGGTGCTCGGCCGGACCTGCCCGCCGCCTTCGGCGCGCTGGCGGGCGCTGACCGGCGAAGCCGATGCCGATGGCGAGCAGCAGGCTGGCCGGGCAAGCCGGGCCCGCGGCAGGTTCACCCGCAACTTCGTGGTGCAGGCAAGCGCGGCCGACTGGGCGCTGGTGCTGATCGCCGCGCTGCGCCCGCTGCTGGCCGGGCTGGCCGCCGACGGCGGGCCGCGAGCGGAGCTGGTTTTCTTCCAGCACGACGAGGTCATCGTGCACTGCAGGGCGGGCCAGGCGGCAGCGGTAACCGCGGCCGTCAGCGAGGCGGCGGCACGGGCCACCAAGCTGATCTTCGGCAACACGCGAGTGACGTTCCCGATGACCGCCGCCGTAGTGGCCTGCTACGCCGACGCCAAGTAGCCCGGGGTTAGCTGGGCTGCGCGGCCGGCTGAGCCGGCGGCTCGACCACGGACGTGCAGTACATGCAGCGCTTGGCCGCGATCGGAATCTGGCTCAGGCACTCGGGGCAGGCCCGGTCGGTCGCCTCCTGGTTGCGCTCGGCCCTAGCGACGATCTTGGTGGCGGGCAGCACGATCACGAAGTACACCACAGCCGCGATGATGATGAAGGTGATCAGCGCGTTGATGAAGCTGCCGTACAGGAACGTGCTGTGGTGCACCTTGAATTCGAGCTTCGCGAAGTTGGGCTGGCCGCCGATAGCGGCAATCAGTGGCGTGATCACGTCGGTGACGAGCGCTGTCACGACTGCGCTAAACGCCACGCCGATCACGACCGCGATCGCCAGATCGATGAGATTCCCGCGCATCAGGAACTTCTGGAATCCGCTCACTGCAACCTCCATGACTGCATTCGCCGCACGAGCGCCTGCTCGCGTGGACCGTACCAGCCCGTGGTGTTTCTGAGGGCCGGAGATAACCAGTTGCCCGGCCCAGCCGCGCGGCCAGATCATCGACCATGTCCTGGGCAATGACCGGCGATGCGCGCGCGTATCTTGCTGCGGCCGGCGATTTCCTGGCGAGCGATCCGGTACGGCACACGATTCAGTTGAGCATCGCGGCGGCGCTCACCGAAGGCGCCGCCCAGGCTGCCGGCCCGGCCGAATCGGGCCCGGCCGACATCGGCCCGGCCGGCACCACTGCCGGCACCGGCCCGGCCGAGACCGGCACGGTCGGCAGCACGATTGGCGCCCGCCAGGCCGGCACCGGTCCGATGGGCCAGCGGCAGCCGCTGTTCGGCTGGTACCAGGCCGGCCGCGCTGTCAGCGCCGCGCTGCTGCACACGCCGCCGTTCCCTGTGTTGCTCACGGCCATGGCCGCGCCCGCAGCAGCGGCGCTTGCCGACGCGCTGCTCGGACTGGGCCGCGAGCCGGTCGGCGTGACCGGCGATCGGGCAGCCGCGACCGCGTTCGCTGCCGCCTGGTGCGAACGGACCGGCTCGGCTGCCACCGAAGGCCGCCGGTCAACGCTCTACCGGCTTGGCCGGCTTGCTCAGCCCGACCCCGCGCCGCCTGGCCAGCCGCGCGTTGCCGGAGCGGCCGACCAGCCGATGCTCGAGCGGTGGCTGCGGGACTTCGCGGCCGAGGTCGGCGACGTCGCCGGCTACCAGCCCGGAGTCGCCGCCGACCGGCTGAGCTTCGGCGGCCTGACGATCTGGCAGGTGGCCGGACAGCCAGTGGCGATGGGCGGGTTCCACAGGCCGGGCGCCGGC
>JASHQL010000272.1 GCA_030039155.1 Streptosporangiaceae bacterium
CCCCGCCATCACCGCGCTGGCCCCCGCAACCGCGCTGACCCCGCCGTCGCGGCGCGCGCTCCGCCGCCGGCGCCCCGACACCTGGTGATCATGGGCTTCAGCAGGTTACAGGCTGCTGAAGCCCATGATCACCAGCTCAGCGCGGGCGATTCCGGCTCCGGCGCACTCACCACAAGAGTGCGATATTTCATCACGAGCACCACTGGTGACCAGCTAGGCTGCCTGCATGTCCATGTGGTTGCCTTTTGCCGTATTTATACTGCTGACCGTCGGCTTCGTGCTGCCGTGCATGCTCGACATCGCGAATACCCCAGACTGGGAGTTCGCCGCGATGTCCAAGGGCATGTGGATGATGGTCGCCGGGGTCTTCTGGGTGCTCGGCGCCATCGCATGGCTGGCTCTCGGCCGCCCGCACCGGCTGTTCGTGCCGCGGCGCAAGGCAAGCCTCGGCTTCGACCCGGCCGCCGCCGCGGCCATCAGGCACCCGGCAGGCAGGCCGATCGACCGCGCCCAGGCGGCCTGGCGCTACGGCAACGCCGCCCGCACGTCAGGCCCGGACGACGACGCCGAGTTCCTGCTCGACCTCGGCCGCAGGATTCGCGAGGCCCGCGACGGCATGTAGCCCGCGGCTGGCCCGGCCGGCGCCGGTCAGGTCAGCCCGGCGTAGGAGTGCAGGCCGGTGATCCAGAGGTTCACGCCGATCAGGTTGAACATCAGGCAGCCGAACCCGGCGAGCTGAATCCAGGCGGCCTTGCGGCCGCGCCAGCCGGCCGTGGCCCTGGCGTGCAGGAAGCCCGCGTACACCACCCAGGTGATGAAGGACCAGGTCTCCTTCGGATCCCAGCCCCAGTACCTGCCCCAGGCCTGGTCCGCCCAGATAGCGCCGGCCATGATCCCGAACGTCCAGACCGGGAACGCGAACAGGATGGTCCGGTAGGACAGCCGGTCAAGCACCAGCGCGGACGGCAGGTGCGCCATGATTCCCTCGACCTTTGACGGCAGGCCAGCCGCCAGCCGCCGCTGACAGCGGTCGGCCACCAGGTACATGACGCTCACCACCGCGCCCACGATGAACAGGCCGGTGGCAATGATCATGGCGGTGACGTGGATCGCGATCCAGTACGACTGCAGGGCCGGCGCCACCGGGCCGGCCAGGGTGTACACCGCGGTCACGTCGAGGGCCAGCCCGAGCACCACCGGCAGCAGCACGAACAGGCCGATGTAGTAGGCGCGGAACTTGACCGAGATGAGCACAAGCACGATCACGGCCATGCAGGTGATGGCGCAGATGAACTCGTACATGTTGCCCCACGGCACCCGGTGCTCGGCGAGCCCGCGGGTCAAGATGGCGATCAGCTGCACCCCGAGCGCCGAGCAGGTCAGGCCAAACGCGGTGCGCAGCCAGAAGCCGGATGGCCAGCGGCCAGCCGGCGGCGGCTCGGCCGCGCCGTTGACGACCGGCGCTGCCGGGCTGGCCGCCGGAGCGGCGCTCGCGCCGACTCCGACCAGTTCCTTGACCGCGGCCGGCTCGGCGGCAGGCTCGGTGGCCAGCAGCCGCGCCTTGCCGAACGCGAAGTCGCAGGCGTAGGCGAGCATGGCCAGCGCGTAGAGCACCAGCGCGGTGATCACCATCGCGTAGCTGAAGTTGGCTAGTCCGGTGTTGACTTGCACGAATGCCTCACTCCGCCTCGTCCTCGACGAGGGCTTCGTCGTGATCACTGCTCACGGGTTCAGCCTGGTCAGCCGCCGCCGGCGGCACGCCCTGCTGGTCAGCTGCCGGCTCGCCCGCGGTGCCGCGCTGGTCGGCACACAGCTGGCTGGCCAGCTCGGCGAACTCGGTCTCGTAACCGCCAGCGGCGTCGGACCTGGCCAGGCCGCCAAGATCCACGATGGTGCCGTTAGGTCCCTCGGTCGCCCGCACGAACAGCCGCCTGCGCCTGACCAGGAACGACAGGATCAGCCCGGCCAGCGCCGTGCAGGCAGACAGCAGCGCGGGCACCTGGCCGGGGTCATAGGTGATCGCCAGGCTGATCCACTGCCGGTACCCGGTGAAGGTGATCCGGCCGTACCCGTCTGGCAGCTGGAGTGACTGGCCAGGGGCCAGCGCGCGCGGCTGCACCTTCAGCTTGTGCAATCCCGCGGTGTCGAGACTGTAGACCGACTGCGGCGTGCCGCTGTTCATGCCGAGGTTGCCGGCGTAGGGCACCAGGCTGACCCGCGGGGACAGCGCGGCCGGCCACGCCGACTCGACCCGGCCGTCGATGTCGACGGCGGTCGGCACGAACACCCCGGCGAAACCGAGCTGGGCCGGATCGGCATCCGGCACCTTGATCACGCCGTCCGACAGCATGGTGTTGGTGGACACCGGGATGAACGGCACCGGGCCGTTGAACACCACGGTGCCCTTGCCGTCGGTCACCTTGAACACCGGCGCGTAGCCGTGCCCGATCAGGTAGACCCGCACGCCGTCGACCCGGAGCGGATGGTTGACCTGCAGGTTGTAGGGCTGCGACGGGGTACCGCCCGCCGACGAGTAGCGCAGCAAGGCGCTGAACGAGGCCGGGTCGCTGATCTCCGGGCCCGAGGTGATGTATTTGGCGGTGAAGCTGCGCAGCGAGATCGCGAACGGCTGCAGGTCGCCTGGCCCGACCAGGCGGCCTGGGTGGAAGACGTCGAGGTCGGTCGGCTGGTTCACGAACGTCTGGCCCGCCACCAGCAGCCGGTTGGCCTTGTAGCCGAACAGGCCGCCGAGCGCGACCGAGCCGAGCAGCGCGAGCAGCGCGATGTGGAACAGCAGGTTGCCGACCTCGCGCAGGTAGCCCTTCTCCGCCGACACCCAGCCATCGCCGGTGCGCAGCCGGAACCGGCGGCCGGCCAGCAGCCGGCCGGCCGCGGCCAGCGCCTCGTCCGGCGGCAGGCTGGTGCTGAACCTGGCGGTCAGCGGCAGCCTGGCCAGGTTCCGCGGCGCCCGCGGTGGCTGCTGCCTGGCCGAGCCGACCAGCCGGAAGGTCCGCGGCAGCACGCAGCCGGCCAGCGAGGTGAACAGCAGCAGGTAGATCGCGGCGAACCAGGGCGCGGCGAACACGTCGAACAGCGACAGCCGGTTGAGCAGCGGCGCCAGCGCCGGATGGGCGGTGTAGTACTGGGTCACCGCGGCCGGGTCGATTCCCTCCTGCGGCAGCACCGACCCTGGCACGCTGGCCAGCGCCAGCAAGAACAGCAGGATCAGCGCGGTGCGCATCGAGGTCAGCTGCCGCCAGGCCCAGCGCAGCCAGCCCATCAGGCCGAGCCTGACCGGCTGGCCGCCGGCCGGCCTGGCACTCCGGGCGGCCGCCGCGGCCGTGGCGGCCGGCCCGCTGGCCTCGGTCTCGGGCAGCGCTGCTGTCGCCTCGGCCTGCTCGGCCGGCGTCTGCAAGTCAGTCAAGGCCTCACCACCTGGCAGCTCACCGCTCCCCCAGCACCTGCAGGATCAGCGCCTTCAGCGAGCGGAAGCTCACGCCGCCGACGACCCGGTCGGCAATGTGCCCGGTCCTGTCGATCACCAGCGTGGTCGGGATCGCCGCTGGCGGCACAGTACTGCGAAACTCCAGCGCGATGCTGTCGGACGGGTCGTTCAGGCTCGGGTAGCCGATCCTGAACGTCCGCATGAACGCCAGCGCGGTGGCGCGCTGATCCTGAATGTCGATGCCGAGGAACCTGACGCCTCTTGGCTGAAGCTCCCTGGCCAGCGTGCCGAGCGCAGGTGCCTCGGCCCGGCATGGCGCGCACCAGGATCCCCAGAAGTTGATGACGACGACCGAGCCGCGGTAGTCCGACAGCCGCAGCCGCTTGCCGCTCAGCGTGACTCCGGCCACATCCGGCGC
>JASHQL010000273.1 GCA_030039155.1 Streptosporangiaceae bacterium
TCGAACTTCGGCGAGTACACGAACAGCTCGAACCGCGGCCGCGGGGCCGGCAGGTCGGGCACCCGCGCCGCGTCCAGCTTCACCACGAAGTAGCGGTCCGCATTCTCCGCGAAGTGGTTCGTCCGCAGCGTCGCCTTGATCAGGCCGAGGTAGGTACGCAGGATCCGGTCCTGGTCCAGGCTGGCGACCTCGTCAAGCTCCCCGTTGATCTCCTCGGTGATCGCCTCGCTGCGCTCGGCCTCGCCCGCCTCCCTGGCCGGGTCGAACCGCGACTCGAACAGCCTGACCAGCAGTTTGGTGATCTTCGCATTCGAGCGCAGCACCTGCTCGATGTAGCCCTGCCCGAACGTAGTCTCGGCCTGGCGCAGGTACTTGGCATAGGCCCGCAGCACCTTGGCCTGCCGCCAGGTCAGCCCGGCGTCCAGCACCAGGGCGTTGAAGCCGTCGTCCTCCACCACGCCGTGCCACAGCGCCTCGAGTGCGCCCTCGACGTGCTCGCGTACCTGCTCGATGGAGACGTGCGCGGCGGCGATGCCCCGGCCGGCGCTGTCGCCGACGACAGGCCGGCGCTGCAGCCCGAAGTCGTAGATCCAGAACGGCTCGGCCGCGCCGAACTCGTACGGGTGCTCGTCCACCACGTCCACGCCCATGTGCTGCAGCCTCGGCAGCACGTCGGTGAGCGTGATCGGGCTGCCGGTCCGGTAGATGGTCAGCCGCCAGACCCTCGGGTGCCCCGCATCCTGCCCGGCGTCGCCGGCCCCGGCTCCAACCGCACCCGAGGCCAGCCCCGAGGCCGGTCCTGACGCCGCACCCGAGGCCGGTCCCGACGCCGCACCCGACGCCGCACCCGAGGCTGGCTCGGCGGGCTGTCCCGGCGTCGGCCCAGGTGCCGGGTCCTCAGGCTCGAGCGGCACCCCGCCGACGTAGTCCTCCGACTCCCACATGTCGAACGCCACGTCCTCGCCGACTTCCCGCATCTGCAGGATCCTGACCAGGTCGGTGACCGCCACCGAGGCCGGCACGTCGGTCTTGTAGGTGGCCGGGATGGCGTCGGCGCTCAGCGCAAGCAGTTCGCGGGCGCGCTGGTCGCCGAGCTGGCTCACCGCCTCGTCGGCCAGGTCGTCGTCCCAGGACCTGACCGCGGACGCCACGGCACGTTCCAGCTCTGCCGCCGACACCTCGGGCAGCATGGTGCCCTTCTCGGCGCGCACCACGATGTGCAGCCTGGCCACCGGTGACTCACCGACCTGCACGCTGTAGTCCACCTGCGCGCCGCCGAAGGCACGCTCGAGTACCTCCTGGGCGCGCAGCCTGACCTGGGTGGTGTACCGGTCACGCGGCAGGAAGACCATCGCGGACACGTACCGGCCGTAGATGTCGCGGCGCAGGAACAGCCTGGTCTGCCGGCGTTCCCGGAGCCGCAGCACGCCCTTGGTGATGGCGGTCAGCTCCGGCACCGAGGTCATGAACAGCTCTTCGCGCGGATAGAAGTCGAGCACCTCGGCCAGGTCCTTGCCGTCGTGGCTGTCCGCGGCGAGCCCGGTGGCCGCCAGCACGTCGGCCAGCTTGCGGCGGAGTACCGGGATCCCGGCGATGCTCTCGGTGAACGCCCGGTGCGTGTACAGGCCGAGCAGCCGGTACTCGCCGACCACCTGGCCGGCCTCGTTGACCCGCTTGACCGCCACGTAGTCCAGGTAGCTGGGCCGGTGCACGGTCGATCGGCTGTTGGCCTTGGTCACGATCAGCCGGTTCGGCTCCAGGGCACGCGCCCTGACCTCCGGCGGCAACGTGGCGAACGAGCCTGGCCCAGGCCGGTCGTGCCGCAAGATGCCGAGCCCGCTGCCTGGCACCGCCTTGAGCAGCATCCCGTCAGGGCCGTTCTCCAGGTCGTACTCGCGATAGCCAAGGAAGGTGAAATGCCCGTCGGCCAGCCAATGCAGCAGCGCGGCGATCTCACTGCTCGAGTCGGCGTCGTCGTCGCCGGAAGCCGCCGACGGGTCGCTGGCCAGCACCTGGTCGGCCAGGTAGATGGCCTTGGCGCGCATCCGGCTGTAGTCCTCGACCGCGACCCGCACATCGCCGAGCACCCGCTGCACGTCGGCCACGATCTGGTCGGGCTTGCCGGTGGTCAGCCTGGCAACCTCCACGTGCGTCCAGGACTCTGCCAGCTCATCGTGGCTCGGCTGGCCCCCGTTGACCTGCCCGAGCACCTCGCGGAGCGCGCCGGAAACATCTCGCCGCACCCGCAGCTGCGGATGCACCACCAGCCTGGGTGACAAGCCGCGGTTGGCCAGCGCCATGGTGATCGAGTCGACCAGGAACGGCATGTCGTCGGTCACGATGTCGATCACGTCGACCGCGGTACGCAGCGCGGCGGTGTCGCCAGGCCGCATCCTGACCAGCGCCCGGCCCTGCGGCCGCTCGGCGGCAAACACGGCATGCGACGCGGCGACAGCGGCCAGCCGCTCTGGGCCGGCCTCGACCATGTCGTCCACGGCCACGTGCCGGTAATAGGCGTCGAGGTACTTGTGCACGTCACCCACGCCGGGGACGGCGTCGGCGACACCGGCCGCCGCGGTCAGCAGTTGGTCCTTGCCGTCGCCTGGCTGCTCCGACATCACAAGTCACTCCCTCGATCCGGCCACGCTGCCGTTACAGGATGTCTCGTAGTTCCCACAGCAACGGGTAGTACCGCATGGGAACACGCTTGTGCAGGTATGGTGCGCCAGTCGAGCCGCCAGTGCCAGACTTGGTGCCGATCTGCCGCTCGACCATCTGCACGTGCCTGGCCCGCCACAGGCCGGCCAGCTCGTCGTGAGTCAGCAGGTCCTCGGCCAGCTCCCACAGGTCATCGTGCGCCGACCGGTCCCTGGCGATCTTGGCGAGCGAACCGAGCACCTGGTCGGAGTCCGCGGCAGGCAGCCCGCGGGACGCCAGCAGGTCGACGAACGCGTCCCACAGCGACGGCTCGGCAAGCCGCCTGGCCAGCCGCTCCTGCTCGTCCTTGGTCAGCGACCGCAGCCGCTTCACGAACGCCGGGTTCTTCGCGCCTGACAGGAACTCGAGCTCGCGGAACTGCACGGACTGGAAGCCGCTGGCCGGCGCGAGCGCCGACCTGAACTGGAGGAAGTCCTGCGGCGTCATGGTTTCGAGCACGTCGACCTGGCTGATCAGCAGCCGCTCGATCACGTGCGCGCGGTGCAGCAGGTGCCTGGCCAGCCAGGTCTGCCGCGCCGACGGCCTGCCGTCGGCCAGCATCGCGTCGCGCACCGCGGTCAGCTCGTGCAGCAGTTGCTTGAACCACAGCTCGTAGGCCTGGTGCACGGTGATGAACAGCAGCTCGTCATGGGCCGGCGGGTCCACCTGCGGTACCTGCTGCGCCAGCAGCTCGGGGAGCCGCAGGTAACTGCCGTAGGTGAGCAGCCCGCCTTCCTCGCCGAAGCTACGGCC
>JASHQL010000274.1 GCA_030039155.1 Streptosporangiaceae bacterium
GCTGGTCACGACCGCGCGGCCACCTCGGCATGCCGCCGCACGTCGAAGGAGAACCGGTCGCCGCGGTGATAGTCGTGCGAGTAGATGATCGGCGAGCCATCTTCCATCAGGTTGAGCTGGATCATCAGCAGCCACGGCAGTGCCGGGTCGGTGCCGCAGGCCGCGGCAACCTCCGGCGCAAGCAGCGTGGCGCTGATCGTGGTCGCCGCCGTCATCGCCAGCAGGTGGCGCTCGTCGAGCACCGCGGCCAGTGATCCGGTCCAGTCCACGTTCTCGGTGTTGCCGAGCTTGTCGGCCGGCAGCACGTCGAGGGAGTAGATCAGCGGCTCGCCGGCATGCAGCCTGACCCGCTCGAGCGCGAACACGTTCGCGCCCTCGCGCAGCCTGAGCTGCTCGCTCTCCTCGGCGCTTGGCGGTCTCAGCGCTGCCGACAGCACCCGGTTCTGCACGTCATAGCCATAACCCGCGAGCAGCTTGGTGACACTTTCCAGCCGGGTGATCGGACGGTGCAGCACCGGCACCGATGACACGAACCGTCCCCGGCCGCGGCGCACCACCACCGACCCGTCGTTCTCGAGCTGCTTCAGCGCCTCGCGAACGGTCGTCCTGGCGACCCGGAAGCGCTCGGCCAGATCCGCCTCGGTCGGCAGCTGGTCCCCGCCGCCGAGCGCCCCGCTGGTGATCAGCGTGCGGATACGGGAAGTCAGCTGATCGGCGAGCGAACGACTGTCGATGACGACAGGCTCGATGCTGTCGAGCGCATCTGGCTCACCAACCATCGCCACTTCCTTCCTCGGACCGGGTGACGCACGGTCCCCTGTCCGGCCGGCTGCCCGGCTGCCGCTGCGCGTCCGAGAGCAGTGGCGTTACCCCCCAAGCGTCGCGCGTGCTGTCAAGAGCACGACCGCACGGCCCGAGGTCACGCCAGTGTAACGAGCTGTCTGTTGTCAGACAACAGATGTCTATTGACAGGCTAATCCGGCGACAAATACGTTTATCGCTACTTGCATGGGTTCTCGATCCTTGGCTGCATAGGGGGGACATCGTGCCCAGATCACTGGCAAACAGGTCGGTTTATCTTGCTGCAGCGGGCCTGGCGACGGCCCTCATGCTCACCGGCTGCGCGAACGCCGGCTCCTCCGGCGGCACTTCGGCAGGCAGCACCACCCTCACGGTGAACAACAACGAGGGCGAGCCGCTGACCGACAACTTCAACCCGCTTGCCGAGACCAGCACGCTGGACGTCTACGGCTCCTGGTCGATGATCTACGAGCCGCTGGTCCAGTACGACATCCAGCGGCCCGGCGTGACCTACCCCTGGCTCGCGACCTCGTGGGCCTGGTCGAACAGCGACAAGACGCTGACGTTCAACTTGCGCAAGGGCGTGACCTGGTCCGACGGAAAGCCGTTCACCAGCGCCGACGTGGTCTACACCTTTGACCTGATGAAGCGGGTGCCCGCGGTCAACGTGTACGGCATCAGCTTCGACACCATCACCGCCAACGGCAAGTACCAGGTCACGATGACCTTTGCCAAGCCGGCCTACACCAACTTCTACTACATCGCCGAGTCCACCCCGATGCTGCCCGAGCACATCTGGAGCAAGATCAGCAACCCGGCGACGTACACCGACACCGACCCGATCGGCACCGGCCCTTACGTGCTCAAGACCTTCACGCCGCAGGACTTCGTGCTGACCAAGAACACCCACTACTGGCAGCATGGCCTGCCGAAGATCACCAACCTGGAGTACGTGGCGGGCACCGCGACGTCGCTGCAGAACATGGTGAACAACGACACGCTTGACTGGTCGAGCGGCGGCGACCCAGGCGCGCAGAAGTGGGTGAAGCAGAACCCGAAGATCAACCACTACTGGTTCCCCGGCGCTGGCGTGGTCGCCCTCGAGCCCAACCTCAACAAGTGGCCGCTGGACAACCTCGCCGTCCGCAAGGCGGTCAGCCTGGCGATCAACCGCACGCTGGTCGGCCAGCGCGGCGAGTTCGGTTACGAGACGCCGATCACCTCAGCCACCGGCCTGCTGCCAAGCCAGCAGAGCTACGTGGCCTCGCAGTACAGCTCCGACAAGCTGAGCTACGACCCGGCAGCCGCCCGCCAGGTACTGGCCAAGGCCGGCTTCAAGGCCGGATCGAACGGCATCCTGGCCAAGGGCGGCAAGGCCCTCGACCTCACCATCGAGGACCCGTCGGGCTTCGTCGACTACGAGACCGACTGCCAGATCATCGACGGCGAGCTCAAGGCCATCGGCATCGCGGTCACCTGCGACGGGGTATCGACCAACGCCTGGGGCAGCGACATCGCCAGCGGCAACTTCGACTCCACCCTGCGGTGGAGCGACTACGGCAACGGCGACCCTTACTACCTCTACAACGGCTGGCTGAACTCCACCCTGGCCAGGGGCAGCAACGCCTCTGACGACTTCGAGCGCTGGAGCTCCTCGGTGAGCCAGCAGGCGCTGGCCACCTACGTCAGCGCCAGCTCCACCACCAGCAGGCAGTCCGCGCTGGCCACGCTCGAGGGCATCATGGTCCAGGACGTGCCGGTGATCCCGCTGTTCGACGCGGCGGACTGGGGCACCTACCTGACCAAGAACGCGACCGGCTGGGCCAGCCCCAGCGACCCGTACGCCGACGACAGCCCAGGCGGCAGCTACTCCGAGATTGTCGCGCTGCACCTGCGCCCAGTTGGCTGACATGCCGGATGCCAACGCTCGCGAAGGACGCCACGCCCTGAGTTTTGCCGGGAACGGCACGCTCAGGGCTGGCGTCGCCCGCAGCCTCATCACGCCGCCGCTCGGCTCGCCGCTCACCGGGTTCGCCGACCGGGGCGACGCCACCGGCTGCCACGACGAGCTGACCGCGACCGCGCTGGTGCTGGAGAGCGGTCAGCTCCGGGTCGCGATCGTCGCCTGCGACCTGCTGTACATCCGCGGCGGGGCCGAGCTGAAACAGGCCATCAGCGCGGCCACCGGCATCCCGGCAGAGCGGGTGCTGCTCACTGCCAGCCACACGCACTACGGGCCGGCGCTGGACAGCGACAGCGAGACCGCGGCGGCGCTGGTGCCGGCGGACAAGCGCCCGCTGGTCGCCGGGTACCGGGCGAACCTCGTGCACACGCTGGCCGGCCTGGTGGCCGCGGCCTGCCAGCGGCTCGCGGACGCCACCATCGGCTGGGCGCAGGGATCGGCCTTCATCGGCATCAACCGCAGGGAGAAGCTGCCAGACGGCTCGATCATCCTGGGCAACAACCCCGACGGTCCTTGTGATCGCCGGGTCCTGGTCACCAGGATCGACCGCGCCGACGGCCAGCCGCTCGCGGTGCTGCTCAACACCGCGTGCCACGCGGTCTCGCTCGGCAGCGACTGCACCGAGATCACCGCCGACTTCCCCGGCGTGGCCAGGGAGCTGATCGAACGGGAGACCGGCGCCACCTGCCTGTTCCTGCAGGGCGCGGCCGGCAATATCAACCCGACGCTGATGGGCTGGGACTGGACCTACGCGCGCCGGCTCGGCCTGAGCCTTGGTGCGGAAGGGGCCAGGCTGTTCTGGACGGCGCAGCCAGAGTCCAGCCACCGGCTCTCGTTCGCCGGCCAGACGGTGCCGTTGCCGCCGCTGCTGCCGGCCTCGCTTGACGAGGCCAACGCGCTGGTCGCCGGGCTACAGGCCGAGCTTGCCGGGACCCTGGGCGACCACTCGCTCGGACGTACCTGGACCCAGTGGCGGCTGACCAGGGCCAGCCGTGCGGCTGATGCGCTGTCGGGCGCCGGTCCGCCAGTGCCCCTCGTTCCCGCCGAACTCGCGGCGGTGCGTCTCGGCGAGCAACTGGCAATGATCACCTCGCCTGGTGAGGTCTTTACCGAGCTCGGCCAGGCGATCGTCGCGCAGTCGGGCTACGGCGGGACGATCTTCGGCGGCTATACCAACGAGGCGATCGGCTACGTGCCGACGCCATCGGCGTACGCCGAGGGAGGGTACGAGGTCACGCACAGCTGCTACGTCGCATCGCAGGCCGCCGGCCTGCTCGAGACCAGCTCGGCCGAGCTGCTCGATGCACTCACCTAAGAAAGCCGACCGGAGGTTGCGCGCATGACATCGACCGATCAGCCGCTGAAGACGTCTGGCGCAGCCCCGGTGGTGCTCGGCGGCGAGCCGCGCGCGCCGATCGCCGCCGAGCAGTGGCCGCGGCCAGCCGGGCGGGAAATGGAGCTGCTCGGCCAGGTGGTGCGCAGCGGCAACTGGGGTTTCGACGGGCCCCTCGAGGCGGAGTTCGAAGCCGCGTTCGCCGCCTATCAGGACGCGCGGTACGGCCTGTGCGTGGCCAACGGCACGGTCGCGCTGCAGCTCGCGCTCGAGGCGCTTGACGTCGGCGCCGGCGACGAGGTCATCGTGCCCGCGCTGACCTGGCAGGCCACCGCCGCCGCCGCGCTGGACATCAACGCAGTCCCGGTGCTCGCCGACGTGGAGCCCGGCACCTACTGCCTCGACCCGGTGCAGGTCGAGCGGCTGATCACGCCGCGCACCAGGGCGATCATCCCGGTGCACCTGTACAGCAGCCTGGCCGACATGGACCGGATCTGCCAGATCGGCGCCCGGCACTCGATCCCGGTGATCGAGGACTGCGCGCACGCGCACGGCTCGCGCTGGCGGGACCGCGGCACCGGCTCGTGGGGCGCGCTTGGCTGCTTCAGCTTCCAGAAGTTCAAGACCCTGACGGCCGGCGAGGGCGGGTTCGTCAGCACCAGCGACCCGGCGCTGCGGGAGCGGGTGTACAGCCTGCGCAACTGCGGCCGGCGCCGCCACGGCTCTGCGGACGCCGACTGGCGCCCGATCCAGAGCGGCAACTACCGGATGACCGAGTTCCAGGCCGCGGTGCTGCTCGCGCAGTTCGACGCGTTCGACGGGCAGGCCAGCCAGCGGGACCTGAACGTCGGCAGGATCGAGGCGGGCCTCGCCGAGCTGCCGGGCGTCGCGCCGATGGACCACCCGGCCGGGCGGACCAGGATCTCGCCGTACGAGTTCGTGTTCAAGTTCGTGGCCGGCGAGTGGGACGGGCTGTCCGCCGGCGGGTTCAGGCGCGCGCTCGAGGCGGAACTCGGCGTCGAGGTCGACCGGGTGAACGAGCCGCTGAACGCGGCACCGCTGTACCTGCCGCAGACCAAGCGCAGGTACCGGATCACCTCCGCTTACTGGGACGCCATCAACCCCAAGCGGTTCGACGTGCCAGTGGCCACCCAGGCGTACGCCGAAGGCGTCTCGCTGCCGCACAAGATCCTGCTCGACGACGATGCCGTCCCGGTGGTGCTGGATGCGATCACCCGCTTGCACGAGCACCGGCAGGCGCTCGCCAGCTGGGAGAACGCGGCGTAGCTCGTGAGGTATTACGCACGCCGCGTCGGCTTCTACCTGCTGGCCGCCTGGGCAGCCATCACGATCAACTTCCTGCTGCCCAGGTTGATGCCGGGGAACCCGGTCGAGGTGCTGCTGGCCAGGCTCAAGGGGCACCTCAGCCCGCAGGCGACCAACGCGCTGGAGATCCAGTTCGGGCTGGCGCACCACACCAGCCTGGTGCACGAGTACGTCAGCTATCTCAACCAGCTCGCGCACGGCCAGCTCGGCATCTCGATTACCTATTTCCCGACCCCGGTGTCCACGGTGATCGGCGAGGCGCTGCCGTGGACGGTGTTCCTGGTCGGCTTCGCCACGATCATCAGCTTCATCGTCGGCACGCTGCTCGGCATCATCGTGGGCTGGAAGCGCGGGTCGCGGCTCGACGTCCTGCTGCCGGCCACCACGTTCCTGTCCGCGGTGCCGTACTTCTGGCTGGCACTGCTCGCGGTGCTGCTGTTCGGCTACGTGCTGAAGTGGTTCCCGACCTCGGGCGGCTTCGGGCTCACCGACACCATCGGCTTCAACCTGCCGTTCATCGAGAGCGCGATCAGCCACGCCGTGCTGCCCGCCGTGACCATCATCCTGGCCTCGATCGCGGGCTGGGTGCTCAGCATGCGGAACATGATGGTCACGGTGCTCGGCGAGGACTACGTCGCGCTGGCCGAGGCCAAGGGGCTGCCGAGGCGGCGGATCATCATGACCTACGGGGCGCGCAACGCGATCCTGCCGAACGTGGCGAACTTCGCGCTGTCGCTCGGCTTCATCGTCAGCGGCGCGATCCTGACCGAGGCGGTGTTCGCCTATCCGGGCATCGGCTATCTGCTGTTCGAGGCGGTCAGCAACGAGGACTTCCCGCTTGCCCAGGCCATCTTCCTGGTGATTACCATCGCCGTGCTGGTCGCGAACCTGCTGGCTGACGTCGTGTACGGCATGCTTGACCCGCGGGCAAGGCAAGGCGAGGCCTGATGACTGCGGTATTCCAGCCCACCGACCCGGCGCAGGCGACCACCGCAGCCGCCACGCCAGCCGCGAGCCTGTCCTCGCGGCTCTGGGTCAATACCAGGGGCATGCTGACGCCGAGCGTGATCGCCGGCCTGGCGATCCTCGGGCTGTTCGTGGTCATCGCGATCATCGGCCCCTACATCGCGCCAGACGACCCGTCCGCGACGACCGCGGCCATCTTGCAGGGGCCGTCCCTGCACCACCTGCTCGGCACCACCCAGACCGGCCAGGACGTGCTGTCCGAGCTGCTGGTCGGCACCAGGGCATCGATGCTGGTCGCGTTCCTGGCCGGCGCGGTGGCCACCGCGCTCGCGGTGCTGATCGGCACCGCCAGCGGGCTGATCGGCGGGCTCGCCGACGAGCTGCTCTCGGTGCTGACCAACATCTTCCTGGTCATTCCCGCGCTGCCGCTGGCGATCGTGCTGGCCGCCTACATCCCGAACGGCGGCGAGATCGCGCTGGTCATCGTGATCAGCGCGACCGGCTGGTCGTGGAGCGCGCGGGTGATCCGGGTGCAGGCGCTGTCGTTGCGCAAGCGCGATTACGTGCTGGCGGCCAGGGCGAGCGGCGAGTCCAGGATGCGGCTGATCTTCGTGGACACCGTGCCCGACCTGCTGCCGGTCATCGCGATCCAGTTCCTCTCGCTGGTGCTGTTCGCCATCCTCACCGAGGCCGGCCTTGCCTTCCTCGGGCTCGGCGGCACCGGCAGCTGGAGCTGGGGCAACATGCTCTACTGGGCCAGCGAGGACACCGCCTGGTCGCAGGGCGCCTGGTGGTGGTTCGTGCCGCCTGGCCTGTGCATCGCGCTGGTCGGGACCAGCCTCGCGCTGATCAACTTCGGCGCCGACGAGGTGCTGAACCCGCGGCTGCGGTCGGCGCGGATCGCCCGCAGCAACCGTGCGAGCGCCGCTGAGCCGCCAAGCTCAGCCGCCGGGCCGGAGCTTGGGGCCGGCCCGGCGGCTGGTGACTCGGACGCGGACGTGCTGCTCGAGGTCAGGAACTTCACCGTCACCTACCGGACCGACGACGGCGCCGTCCGCGCGGTCCGCGACGTCAGCTTCGACCTGCACCGCGGCGAGGTGCTCGGCATCGCCGGCGAGTCCGGCTGCGGCAAGACCACGCTCGCCTACGCGATCTGCCAGATCCAGCGGCCGCCCGCGGTCATCGAGGGCGGCAGCCTGCTGTACCGGCCCCGCGCAGACGCCGCCGCGCCGGTTGACCTGCTCACGATGACCGCGGAGGACCGCAGCAAGTACCGCTGGGAGGAGATGGCCGTCGTCTTCCAGTCGGCGATGAACTCGCTCAACCCGGTGATCGACGTGCAGAACCAGCTCACCGACTCGCTGACCTCGCACCGGCCGGACTGGACGAAGCAGGAACGGAACGCGCGCGCCGCCGAGGTGCTGGCCATGGTCGGCATCAGCGGCAGCCGGCTGCACAGCTACCCGCACGAGCTGTCCGGCGGCATGCGCCAGCGCGTCGCCATCGCGATGGCGCTGGTGCTGGAGCCGTCCATCGTGATCATGGACGAGCCGACCACCGCGCTCGACGTGGTCGTGCAGCGGGAGATCATCGAGCAGCTCACCGAGCTGCGGCACGCGCTGAAGTTCTCGGTGATCTTCATCACCCACGACCTGTCGCTGCTGTTCGAGTTCGCCGACCGGATCGCGGTCATGTATGCGGGCAGCATCGTCGAGCTCGGCAAGGCCGACCGGCTGTACCGGCAGCCTGCGCATCCCTACACGCTGGGCCTTGGCACCTGCTTCCCGAACGTGAGCGGGCCGCTCAAGACCGTGCGCGGGATTCCCGGCTCGCCGCCCGACCTGCGCAGCCTGCCGGACGCCTGCCCGTTCGAGCCGCGCTGCGGCTACCGGCTGCCGGTCTGCGGCACCCGCCAGCCGCAGCTCACCTTCGGCCGCCCGCCGCTGCACGACCAGACGCTGGTGGCCTGCTTCCTGCACGACCCGGAGCAGGCTGCCTCGCTGCCCGCCGGCCTGATCCCCGGGCAGGCAAGCAATGCCTGATGGTCCGGTGCTGGAGGCGAGCGAGCTCACCAAGATCTTCCGGCTGCCGCGGACCGCGGCCAACCCGCTGCGGCAGCAGACCCTCAGGGCCGTCGACGGCGTGTCCATGCAGCTGTTCGCCGGTGCCACCGCCGCGCTGGTCGGGCAGTCGGGCTCAGGCAAGTCCACGCTGGTGCGGCTGCTGTCCCAGCTGGAGCACCCGACCAGCGGCACCATCAGGATCAACGGGGAGGAGGTCAGCGCCAGCTGGGGCCGCAGCTACCGCCGCTACACCGAGCAGGTGCAGATCGTGCTGCAGGATCCGTACGCGTCGCTGAACCCTGGCTTCCGGGTCGGCCGCTCGGTCCGCAGGCCGCTAGAGATCCACAAGGTGCACAAGACCCGCGCCGAGCGCGAGGCAGCGGTCAGGCAGCTGCTCGAGCAGGTCAAGCTCACGCCGCCGGAGTTCTACGCAAGCAAGTTCCCGCACGAGCTGTCCGGCGGCCAGCGGCAGCGGGTGGCCATCGCCCGCTCGCTCGCGGTCAACCCGAAGGTGCTGCTCGCCGACGAGCCGGTGTCGATGCTCGACGTGTCGGTCAAGGTCGAGATCCTGCGGGTGCTGAACGAGTGCAGGGAGAACCTCGGCCTTGCCCTGCTCTACGTCACGCACGACATCGCCTCGGCGCGCTGGTGCGCGGACACGATCTCGGTGATGTACGCCGGCCAGATCGTGGAGAGCGGGCCCGCCGAGGAAGTCACCCAGCGCGCCAGGCACCCGTACACCCAGCTGCTGATCAGGTCGACTCCCGATCCGGCCAGCGGCCAACCCGCGAACGGCGCCAAGCCGGAGGACGGGGTGACCCAGGGCTCCGCGCCGGAAACTGTCGGCTGCCGGTTCCGCGCGAACTGCCCGTCCGCGATGGCCAAGTGCGCGGCCGACGAGCCTCCCGTCGTGCCGCTGTCGGCCGGCCAGTGGGTCCGCTGCTGGCTCTACGCTCCGGAGAACGGCCCGCCGGCCGGCTGACGCACCGGAACTCGTTTGCGGCTGCCGTGCTCGCCGGCCCGGCTATCAGGCCCGGCTGCGCGCCTTCGGCGCGATTCCCATCGATGCCAGGCAGCCCCTTGATCGTGTCGTTGACGCCATCCTCGCCGCAGCCACCGGAGGCTGACCTCGGTCAGCTCGCCGGCGGTCACTGAGCATCCCGGTGACGCAGTGCTCCACCCAGGCTGTTCAGCCGGCCTGTTCAGACCGGCCTGTTCAGCCGGGCCTCGGAACGCTGGCGAGGCCGAGCTTGGCGCGGAGCGGCTCGGCGTCCGGGTGGTTCAGGTCATCGAGGATCTCGAGGGCCTCGGTCCAGGCCTGGCGGGCTGCTGGCACGTTGCCGTCGGCACTGTGCGCATCGCCGGCGTAACCGAGCGTCTGGGCCTTGCGCCACCGGTCGCCCAGGTCCTCGAGCAGCTCGACCGCGCGGCGATAGCAGTCTGCGGCCTCGCCGTAGCGGCCCAGATGCTGGTAGACGTACGCCAGGCTGTCCAGAGCGACCGGCTGGATGTGCTTGTGGCCGAGTTGCTGGCTGAGGGCTACCGCCTGCTGGCATTGGCCGAGTCCCTCCCGGTACCGGCCGAGTAGGGCGAGATACCAGCCGACCTGGTTGAGCGCCTCTGCCACCAGCGGCTGCGCCTGGGGTCCGGCGGCCTGGGCCAGCTGCAGGCACCGCCGGCTACTGGCCAGCGCGTCGCGGTAGCGGCCTTGATACTCCATGGCCTGGGCGGTGTACAGGTGGACCCGGGCCTGGCCGAGGATGTCGCCTGCGTTTTCGCGAAGTCGCAGCGCGGCGGCCAGTTGGCTGTGAGCCTCTTCGGGGTGGCCGGCCTGGATTTGTGCGTTCGCGACCCCGCAGTGCGCCAGGGTCTGGCCATCAGGGTCACCGAGCCGGGATGCGGCCGCCAGCGCAATCTGCTGCGTGTCAGCCCAGTCGTGCCAGCGGCTACGGCGATGGAAGTAGGTCTCCAGGCAGTACGCGAGCTGCCAGGCGTGGATGTCGAAGTCGTGGTCGGCGGCCAGCTTCACCGCGGCGATCAGGCTGCGGTGTTCTGCGTCCAGCCAGGCCAGTGCCTGGTCGTGGTTGGCCAGACTCTCCCGGCTGACGCCCTGCCGGCGCGGCACAAGGGTGATCGGTTGCCGCAGCGGGTGCAGCAGGCGGTCTGCATCGGCGGCGGCGTGCAGGTAGTGGTCAAGCAGGCGACCTTGGGCCGCTTGACGCAGCGGGCGGCTCCAGGTCGTGGCGGCGAGCTCGACAGCGTAGGCGCGCAGCAGGTCATGGCAGCCGAACCTGCCGGGGGCCTGCTCGGTCAGCAGGTTCGCCCGGACCAGCTCCGCCACCAGCCGGCGGGCCTGTCCAGGCGGACTGGCGGCCAGGCTGGCTGCGGCGCGGATGGTGATGTCGGGGCCCGGGTGCAGGCCGAGCAGCCGGAACAGCCGGGCCGCCGGCTGGCTGAGGTTCTGGTAGGACCAGGAGAACACGGCACGGACCGCCGTGTGGCTGTCGCCGGCGGCCTCGAGCAGGTCCAGTCGTTCTTGTTCGTCCGCTAGCTCACGTACCAGTTCGGCCAGCGAGATAGCCGGGCGGGCGGTGGCCAGCTCGGCGGCGATCCGCAGCGCCAGCGGCAGCCGGGCGCACTGCGCGGCCAGCGCAGCCACCGCCTTGGAGTCAGCGTCAGCCCGGCTGCCGATCAGCGAGCGCAGCAGGCTGACCGCGTCCGCCCGCGGCAACAGGTCGAGGTCCAGCCGCTCCGCACCGTCCCTGGCGATCAGGCCGGCCAGCGCATCGCGGCTGGTGACCACCGCCAGGCAGCCGGCGGCACCAGGCAGCAGCGGCCTGACCTGATCTGCCGACCAGGCGTTGTCCAAGACCACGAGGATCCGCCGCCCGGCCAGCAGGCTGCGGTACCGGGACGCGCGCTCGTCGGGATCGGCCGGGATGTCCCGATCCGGTACGCCAAGCGCGCGCAGGAATCCGGCCAGTGCCTCCTCGGCGGGCACCGGCGCGCCGGGATCGTAGCCACGCAGGTTCACGTACAACTGCCCGCCTGGGAACCGCTGCGCTACCCGGTATGCCCAGTGCACCGCGAGCGCCGTCTTGCCCACCCCTGCGGTCCCGCTGATCGCCGAGATCACGACCGTGCGGGTAGCGGCCTGCGCCTCCTCGAGCAGCGCGTTCAGCGCCGCCAGCTCCGCGGCCCGGCCGGAGAACCGGCGTGGCGCTGCCGGCAGCTGGCGTGGTATGACCTTGGCGCCCCGATCGGGAGCCCGCACATCGGCAGCAGGCTGGACGGCTGCTCGCGCGGTCCCCTGCGCTGGCGGGCCGCCTGGCTCGGGCACGCCGTCGGTCCATCTTTGGCCGGCCGCGGCGATGAACTCGCCTCTGGCCGAGTCGCGCAGCTCTAAGGCGTCAGCGAGGCGGCGCAGCGAGTCCTGGTAGGGCCGCCTGGTCCTGCCCTGCTCTAAGTAACTGATCGCGCGGACGCTCAGACCGGACTTTGCGGCTAACTCTTCCTGTGACAACCCCGCCGACCGGCGGTAGGCGCGCAGCCGGGAACCAAACCCTGCACGATCGTCGGTCATGACATGTCGGGCCTCATCACGCCAGCAGCCACAGCTGATTTTT
>JASHQL010000275.1 GCA_030039155.1 Streptosporangiaceae bacterium
CCGCTGGCCCAGGGCGCGCCCGGCCGGGCTTCTTCTTCGGCCTGCGCGCCGGACCTGCCCGGCTGCTGGCGTCCTTGGCTGCGGGCATGGGCGTAGCCGCGGGAGCTGGCGCGGCTGACTTGGCCATGCCTGCTGCAGCCCCGTCTGCGTTCCTGTCGGCATGGCCATCAAGCCCTGCGACGATCGGATCCTCCGCACGTACGCAATGCAGATCTTGTAGTCGCTTCGTCACGTAGCGTACTCGGCAGCGTTCCCCGCAGCCCGGAGGCGGCCCGTGTAATGTCCGCTCATGCGTACCGTCGCCGTGGTGCTTGCGGCCGGCTCCGGCAGCAGGTTCGGCGGCTCCCGGCCGAAGCAGCTGGCCAAGCTTGGCGGCCGGTCGATCCTCGAGCACAGCGTGGTGGCGTTCGACCGCTCGCCGAGCATCGACGAGTTGCTCGTGGTCGTGCCCAGGGACCTGGTAGCCGCGACCGCCGACGATCTGATCGGCTATCGGAAGATCTCGGGAGTCATTGCCGGCGGCGCGGCACGCACCGACTCGACCCAGGCCGCGATCGGCGCGATCGCGGCGGCCGGTGTTGCCGAGTGCAAGGTGCTGTTCCACGACGCGGCCAGGCCGCTGGTGTCGCAGGACGCGATCGCGCGGTGCGCTGCGGCGCTTGACAGCTACCGGGCGGCGGCCGTCGTGGTGCCCTCCGCCGACACGATCGTGGAGGTCACCGACGGCATGCTGCGGCGGGTGCTGCCGCGCAGCGAGCTGGCCAGGGCGCAGACCCCGCAGGGATTCCTGTTCTCGGTGATCAGGCGGGCCTACGAGCTGGCCACGGCGGATCCCGGCTTTGCCCAGCTGGCGGCGACCGATGACTGCGGTGTCGTGCTGCGCTACCTGCCGGACGTGCAGATCCAGGCGGTCCCAGGCAGCGAGCGCAACATGAAGATCACCTATCCGGCAGACCTCGCGGTCGCCGAGGTGCTGCTCAGCGCCGAGCAGCAGCAGCCGCTGTGAGCAGGCCGGGCGGCCTCAGAGCGACGCGTCCTCCAGCATCTCGGTCACCAGCGCCGCGATCGGCGATCGCTCCGACCTGACCAGGGTGACGTGCGCGAACAGCGGATGCCCCTTGAGCTTCTCGATCACCGCCACCACGCCGTCGTGCCTGCCGACCCGGAGGTTGTCGCGCTGCGCGATGTCGTGGGTCAGCACCACCCGCGAGCCGGCGCCGATCCTGGACAGCACGGTCAGCAGCACGCCACGCTCGAGCGACTGCGCCTCGTCTACGATCACGAACGAGTCGTGCAGCGACCGGCCGCGGATGTGGGTCAGCGGCAGCACCTCGAGCATGTCCCTGGCCAGCACTTCCTCGATCACCTCTTGCGAGGTCACGGCAGACAGCGTGTCGAAGACGGCCTGCGCCCACGGGTTCATCTTGTCGGCCTCTGAGCCAGGCAGGTAGCCAAGCTCCTGGCCGCCCACCGCGTACAGCGGCCTGAACACCACCAGCTTGCGGTGCTGCCGTCGTTCCATCACTGCTTCGAGACCTGCGCACAACGCCAGCGCGGACTTGCCGGTGCCGGCCCGCCCGCCCAGCGACACGATCCCGATCTCGGGGTCGAGCAGCAGGTCAAGGGCGATGCGCTGCTCGGCGCTCCGGCCGCGCAGGCCGAACGCCTCGCGGTCGCCGCGTACCAGCCTGACCGACTTGTCCGGCTGCACCCGGCCGAGCGCGCTGCTCGCGCCGGCCGTGGCCGAGATCAGCACCAGCCCGCTGTGGCAGGGCAGGTCACGCGCTTCGGCGTTCTCCAGCCTGCCGGTGTCATACAGCTCGTCGATCTCGGCGGCGCTGACCATCAGCTCGGCCATCCCGGTCCAGCCAGAGTCGGGCGGCAGCTCGGCCCGGTACTCCTGCGCGGTCAGCCCGATCGCCGCCGCCTTCACCCGCAGCGGCAGGTCCTTACTGACCAGCACGACCGAATCGCCCTCGGCGGCAAGGCTGCGCGCCACCGACAAGATCCTGGTGTCGTTGTCGCCCAGCCTGAATCCCGCGGGCAGCACCGAGGGATCGGCGTGGTTGAGCTCCACCCTGATCGTCCCGCCGAGATCGCCGACCGGCAGGTCGGCGTCAAGGCGGCCATGCTCGATCCGCAGGTCATCCAGGTAGCGCAACGCCTGCCGGGCAAAATAGCCCAGCTCAGGATGATGCCGCTTGGCCTCGAGTTCGGTGATGACGACGACGGGAAGCACCACCCGGTGCTCCGCGAACCGGCCGATCGCGGCCGGATCCGCCAGCAGGACGCTGGTGTCAAGGACGTACGTACGCCGCTGCTGTGCGGCCCCTGGGGGGATGACCCCGCCTGACCCCCCCGGCAGGCCTGATTCCTTGCGTTCCGCGGGTTCGGTACGGCGCGGTGACCGCCCGGCCCGCTTCGCCAAGCCAGGCGGCTCGGCGTTTGCTGAGGTGGCTTCTGAACTGTCTGAGACTGGCCGCGCGGGTCTGCTGACAGGCGAACTGGGCACTCGCACTCCCCTGGGCGCCAGACGGGCGCCGCGGTCGGACACAAACGTGTCGGCGGGACCGGGACCGGCCAGCTCGGGGCCGGTCGCCGGCCCTTCGCTCATCTCGTCTGCGTACCAGGACGCGGAACTCGAGAATCTCGAGGGCCTTCCCGTCAGGCGGCTAGGCACCGCCCAATCAGTACCGACGCTACATTCGCTCGGGCCAAGGCGGAAGTACCGTTACAAGCTGTTCACGCACCGAACCTGCGGTGCCTGGCCCCGTAGGACCGCAGCGCGCGCAGGAAATCGACCCGGCGGAACGCCGGCCAGTATGCGTCGCAGAAGTAGAACTCGGAGTGCGCGCTCTGCCAGAGCAGGAAGCCGCCGAGCCGCTGCTCGCCCGAGGTCCTGATCACCAGGTCGGGATCCGGCTGGCCTGCCGTGTACAGGTGCTCGGCGATGTGCTCCACGTCCAGGATCTCGGCGAGTTCCTCGATCGTGGTGCCGCGGGTCGCGTGGTCCTGCAGCAGCGACCTGACCGCGTCCGCGATCTCCCTGCGCCCGCCGTACCCGACGGCCACGTTGACCAGCAGCCCTGGCCTGCCCGCGGTCACCTCGGCCGCGTCCTTGAGCACTCTGGCGGTGTCTGCGGGCAGCAGGTCGAGCGCGCCAACCGGCTTCACGTGCCAGTCCTGCGCCACCAGCTCGCGGACGGTCTCCTCGATGATGCGCAGCAGCTGCTCAAGCTCGGTAGCGGGCCGCGAGGTGAGGTTGTCGCTGGACAGCAGCCAGAGCGTGACCACCTCGACGCCGGCGTCCTGGCACCACTCGAGCAGCTCGAAGATCTTGTCGGCGCCGGCCTGGTGGCCGCTGCTGACGTCGGTCAGCCCCGCCGAACGTGCCCAGCGACGGTTACCGTCGCACATCACCCCGACGTGCCGCGGTATCGCCTGCGGCGAGAGTGCCAGCTCGAGCCTGCGCTCGTACAGCCGGTACATGAGACCGCGCAATCCCATCCGGCATCCTTCCTCGCTGCCGCCAGAGCGCCGCCGGCCGGTGTCCGCGCGGGTGAGTCGTCGCTGGCCAGCCGGGCGTGCCTGGCTCCGGCTCCGCTAGCACCGTATCCAAGAATGCCACCAGTTCTGCCGAAGTCAGGACAGCGCGGATGCCGACGCCGTCGGCGCCCCAGGCTTCAAGCACCGCCCGGCGGGACAACCGCCAGCCGGGCGCGCTGGCCGGGCCACCTGCGCTGCCGGCCGGACCCCGTGCGCTGCCGGCCGGGCCACGTGCCGTGCTGGCCGGCCACGGCCGCTGCTCCGGAGCGCGGTTGCGGCCGGTGCCAGCGCAGTCGCCGACCCAGTCGGCGCTCGACCTGAGTACGCACCGCAGCTCGCCAGTGCCGGCCAGGTCGCCCCTGTCCCTCGACCGCAGCGCGAAGTACTCGGCCTCGCCGGGCAGCTGACCGGATCTCGCTGACTGCCCGAGCTGCTGCGGAGCCGGGAACCTGTCGTCAGGATCGGGCCAGAGCGCTGCCTGGGCAGGGTCCTGGCGTGCCGCGCTGACCTGCTCGGCCAGCCGGGATAGCTGGTAGCCGCAGCGCTCGCCGACGGCTGCGAACGGCACCGAGTCCCTGGCCAGCGTCAGCGTGATCTCGTATGGCTGGCCTGCCCGGTCGTGGCAGGGAACGGCGACCACCGACAGCACAGATCCATCAACGCAGCGTAGTGCCCCCATATACGGAACGTTAACATTCAGTCAGCTGAAAGCGGCACCCCCACGCCGCCGCGATCAAGCTCGGGGCAGTCGGCCCAAGCCCAAGCCCGATCCCAAGCCGTCAGTTCGGCCCTTCGGACCTGACCTGCTCGACCTTGCGCAGTGCCGCGCGCAGGTCCGCCAGCCAGCTGTCCTGGTGCTCGCCGACGAGCTTCACGCACCAGGCGAGCGCGTCGCTCCTGCTGCGCGCCACCCCGCCGTCCACCAGCGTGTCGAGCACCAGCCGCTCGGCCTGCCTGAGCCTGGTCATCACCGGCACCGAGAACGTGGTGAACATGACCTTGCGGCCGCTGCACTGGACGCCCCAGGACACCTTGCGGCCGAACCGGTGCTCGGCCTCCCGCGCGATCTCGATCCGCTGGTGCCTGGTCTCCTCGCGGAACCTGCGCATCCGGCCGTCCGCGGCGGCGGCCTGCTCGGCAGGCGTCGCGTTCTCGGCAACGTCAGGCTCTGCGATGATCCCGAGGATGGTGATCTCCTCGCGGTCCACGGTGACCTCTGGCGCGGCAGTGAACCAGTCGGCGGGCATCCGGCCGGCGAACCAGCCGTGCAGCTCGTGCCGGTACTCGGTGTCGCGCTCGGACTGATCATCTGTAGTCATGTAATGATGATTACACCACTCCGAGCGCAAGGCAAGCCGCCACACGACAGCACCGTGAACTGACACCGGCGCCGGGCCGGCCGCGGAAGACCTACTCGGGCGAGTTCGCTGCCACCTGCGCGGCGAGCCGCGGGAACACCTCCACCGCGCCGGCGAACCCGTAGCCGAACACCACGTGCACGACCTGCACGTCCATGCCGGGCTCGGGCGCCTGTTCCATCAGCCCGTCGCCCAGGTAGATGGCCACGTGCGAGATGTAGTCGGGCGCGGTCGGGTCGGTGTGGTAGAAGAGCAGGTCGCCTGGCTCAAGCTCGCTGAGCGGGATGCGCGGGCCGGTACGCGCCTGGTCGGCCGCCACCCTGGGCATCACGATGCCGGCCTGGCGCATCGACCACTGCACCAGCCCCGAGCAGTCGAAGGCGCGCGGCCCGGCCGCACCCCAGACGTACGGCATGCCGACCCGGCTGAGCGCGGCCTCAAGGAAGGCGCGGGTCTGCGCCAACGTCAGGCCCTGGCCGCCGGTGACGTCGTAGGCGCCGGCCGAGCCGAGCGAGGTGGCCAGGCCAGCCCTGCCCTGCTGCGCCACCAGCGCGGTCACCGAGGCGGACCGCGGCAGGACCTTCTTGATCCGCCGCATCAGCAGGCTCAGCTCGGTATGCGGCGCGCTGATCACGATCGCGTTGTCGGCCGGCACGCCAAGCGACCTGGCGACTTGATCGGAGACCACCGCGTCGACGCCGGCGATGCCGACGGTGCCGTAGCCGCCGACCGTGAGCTTCGCCGACTTGGTCCCGCTGACCTGTACCGAGCCGCCGAGCGGCAGGTGGTCCTGCTCGCCCATGGTGTAGGAGACCGCGATGTCGCCGTCCGCCACCGCCTGCCAGAGCGCGTTCGACCTGGCGGTCGGGCCGGCCGCGTACGCGCGGAAGCTGCCTGGCCGGACGCCGAGCATCGCCACGTACTGCCCGTTGACCTCGATCCTGGCCGCGTCGACCGGCTCGGCAGCCGCGACGCCGCGCAGCTTGCTGACCGCCCTGATCGCGCTGACGGGCAGCGTCCGCGGCCCGATCACCAGCAGGTCGGCCTGCCGCAGCCGCTGCAGCTTGCCGACCTTGCGGCCGGACGGGCGCACGTCAAGGCTCGCGACCTGCACGTCACCGCCGGAGTAGCGGGCGCCAGGCATCGCGAGCCCGGTGGCCCGCCCTGCCTCCTCGCGGGCCCGCTGCAGCGCGGCCGGCGACAGCGAGACCGCGGGGCCTGTCGAGCCGGTCGCACCGCTGCCGGCTGCCGGGATGACGGAGCCACCGGAGTTCTGCCGGGCGGCAGCGCCGGCGCGGGCGTGCTGCCCCGCCGCCCCGCCGTGCGGCAGCACCAGCGGGGACATCGCGGCGGCGATGCCGAGCGCCACCGCCGTCCACAGGGCCGGGCGTATGCGGCGCGAGATACCGCGCACAGCACTCCCTTCGCCCGCGAGCCGGCATGCAGACAAGCCCGGCTCTGTACCCAAGTTCCCCATGCTGGAACAAGGCATGCAACAACGACAGAGTATTTGCCGAACCAGGAAGAAACACCAGAGATCTAGTAGGTAAATATCCGCACGGCCCGGCTAGCGGCCGAGCAGCGCGCGCAGCTCGGCCGGGTCGGTGACCGGCAGCTGACAGGCGAAGTTGCGGCAGACATACGCCGCCGCGCCGCCGTTGACCAGGCCGCGACCTTCCAGGAGGGGAACGTGCTGCGCCGTGGCCGGTGCCCCGTTCCGCGCAGTCTCGCCGACGGCGAACACCGCACCTGGCGGCGCCGCCAGCATCGCGGCCTGGTGCAGGTCGGCCCTGGCCTGATCGCCGGCCGGGCCGACGATCGCGATCTCGGCGGGACCGCTGATCGCCGCCGCTGCCACCGCAAGGCCCCAGCCCGCCGCGCGCGGGAACCGCGGGGCCAGCGCAGGCACGGTGCCGAGCGCGGCAAGCGCGGCCTCCCGGTGCCGCTCCGATCCGGTCAGCGCGGCGTAGCCGAGCAGTGCGCCGGCCGCGGCGAACGTGCCGGAAGGGCTCGGCCCGTCGGCCACGTCGGCCGGCCGGTAGATGAGCTGCTCGCCGTCGTCGGCGGTGTCGTAGAACCCGCCGTCCGGCGCGGCGAACCTGGCAAGCACGGTGTCGAGCAGCTCGCCAGCGACGGCCAGCCAGCGGGCATTGCCGGTCACCCCGGACAGCGCGATCAGCCCCTCGGCCACGCAGCCGTAGTCCTCGAGCACGCCCTGGCTGGGCGACGCCACCCCGTCGCGCGAGGCCCTGGCCAGCCGGCCGCCGGCCAGGTGCGTACCGGTGATCAACTCGGCCGCGCCGGCCGCGAAGTCGACCAGATCGGGCCGGCCGATCAGCAGCCCGGTCTCGGCAAGCGCGGCGATCGCCAGCCCGTTCCAGGCGGCCACCACCTTGTCGTCCCGGCCGGGCCGCGGCCTAGCCGAGCGCGCCGTCCCGAGCATGCCCCAGATGTCGGCGAACCTGGGCAGGTCGGCAGGGTCGGCGCGGAGCTGCAGCACGGACTTGCCATGCTCGAACGTGCCGGCCCTGGTCACGCCGAACAGCTCGGCGGCATATGCGGCGTCCTGCTCGCCGAGCGCATCGGTCAGCTCGGCCGGCGTCCAGACGTAGTAGGCGCCCTCGCCGCCCTCGGAGTCTGCATCGAGCGCCGCGGCCAGGGCGCCCTGCGCGGTGCCGAGCTCGGCCACCATGAAGTCGCAGGTCTGCTCGGCGACCCGGCCGGCCAGCTCGCTGCCGGTCAGCCGCCACAGGTGCGCGTACACCCTGGCCAGCAGCGCGTTGTCGTAGAGCATCTTCTCGAAGTGCGGGACCACCCAGCCCGCGTCCACGCTGTACCTGGCGAACCCGCCGCCAAGCTGGTCGTAGATGCCGCCCCTGGCCATCGCCTCGGCGGTGCCGGCGGCCATCTCGAGCGCCTGGCGGCCCTGCTCGCCCGCCGGGTCAAGCTCCGCCTGCCTGAGCAGGAATTCGAGCACCATCGATGGCGGGAACTTCGGTGCGCCGCCGAAACCGCCGTGCCGCTGGTCATACTCGGCGGCGAGCTTGCGCACCGCCGCGGCGCAGGCCGGGGCCAGCCACTGCGCCGGGTCCTGCAGGCCGAGGTCGGCCAGCCGGGGCTGCGGCGGCGGTGCCGCCCGGTCGGCCAGCGCGGCGGCGATCTGGCCGGCTCTTGCCGCCACGCTTGCCTTGTCCTCCTGCCAGGCCTTCGCCACCCCGCTCACCAGCTGCCTGAAGGCGGCCCTCGGGAAATAGGTGCCGCAGAAGAACGGCTCGCGCTGCGGGGTCATGAACACCGTCATCGGCCAGCCGCCCTGGCCGGTCATCGCCTGGGTGGCGGTCATGTAGACCGCGTCCACGTCCGGCCGCTCCTCGCGGTCCACCTTGATCGAGACAATCAGCTCGTTCATCAGCGCGGCGGTCGGCTCGTCCTCGAACGACTCGTGCGCCATCACGTGGCACCAGTGGCAGGCCGAGTAGCCGACCGACAGCAGCACCGGCACGTCGCGTTCGGCGGCCGCGGCGAATGCCTCGTCGCCCCATGGCCACCAGTCCACCGGGTTGTCGGCGTGCTGGAGCAGATACGGGCTGGTCGCGTCCTTCAGCCGGGCTGCCATAGCGCCATCTTCCCCCAAGTTTTCGCCCGGGGTCGTGACCGGGAGCCCCGGTCAAGGCATGCTTGTGTCACACACATCACAACGGGGAGGCGTCTCGGCCGCAGGCCGAGCCGACACGAACAGTCCATCGCGGTCGATTTCGCCCGGTACACTGCCACCGGT
The DNA here is from genome assembly GCA_030039155.1 of Streptosporangiaceae bacterium. Taxonomy (GTDB): domain Bacteria; phylum Actinomycetota; class Actinomycetes; order Streptosporangiales; family Streptosporangiaceae; genus JOPF074. Next base: position 8,683 of record JASHQL010000275.1, read on the forward strand.
GCCATGGCGAGAGCCCGGCTTTGCCAGCTCTCCGTCGGCGGCCGGCGGGCTGCTGCGGGCTAACTTCGAGTGGCGACAAGGTTGGAGTACCTATGCGCGTTCTGGTTCTTGGCGGCGACGGGTTCTGTGGCTGGCCCACATCCCTGTACCTGTCGGACCGCGGTCACGACATCACGGTGGTCGACAACCTGAGCCGCCGCAAGATCGATGTCGAGCTCGAGGTGGAGTCGCTGACGCCGATCCGCCCGATCAGCGAGCGGCTGCGCGCCTGGAAGGAAGTGTCGGGCCGCGACATCGGCTTCGTGAACCTGGACCTGGCCACCGAGTACGACCGGCTGGTCGACGTGCTGCTCGAGCTCAGGCCGGACGCGATCGTGCACTTTGCCGAGCAGCGGGCCGCGCCGTACTCAATGCGGAACGAGAAGGCCAAGCGCTACACCGTCGACAACAACGTCAGGGCCACCCACAACCTGCTCGTCGCCATGGTCACCACCGGCATCGACGCGTCGCTGGTGCACCTGGGCACGATGGGCGTGTACGGCTACGGCTGGTCGGGCAGCGCGCCGATTCCCGAGGGCTACCTGACCGTCAAGGTGCCGACACCGGACGGCGAGCTTGAGCGGGAGATCCTGCACCCGGCCAACCCGGGCTCGGTGTACCACATGACCAAGACCCTCGATCAGCTGCTGTTCGCGTTCTACGCCAAGAACGACGGGCTGCGGATCACCGACCTGCACCAGGGCATCGTCTGGGGCACCCAGACCGACCAGACCATCCGCGACGAGCGGCTGATCAACCGGTTCGACTACGACGGTGACTACGGCACCGTGCTGAACCGGTTCCTCATGCAGGCCGCCATCGGGCACCCGCTGACCGTGCACGGCACCGGCGGCCAGACCCGCGCGTTCATCCACATCCGCGACACCGTCAGGTGCATCGAGATCGCCATCACCAACCCGGTGGCCGACACCTCCAAGCCGCGGGTGCTGAACCAGATCACCGAGACCCACCGGGTCCTCGACCTCGCCAAGCTGGTCGGCGACGCGATGGGCGCCGAGATCGCCTACCTGCCGAACCCGCGCCGCGAGGCCGACGAGAACGAGCTGATCGTGCGCAACGACCAGTTCCTCGCGCTCGGCCTGCAGCCGACCACGCTGTCCGAGGGCCTGCTCGAGGAGGGCAGGGACGTCGCGGCCAGGTACCGGGACCGCGCCGACCTGACCAAGATCATCGCCCGGTCGGTCTGGAAGGCCGGGATGGAGACCGCCGAGGACCTGATGACCGAACTGCCGGACGGCCTGCCGAACTGAGCAGAGCCGCCAAGCCGTCAGCGCGACGCGGTCCGCGAGCGATTGCTCGCGGACCGCGTCGCGTTTCTTGCCCGGCACCACCCCGCGTACGACACGGTGTAGCAAAGATCACCCTGACCGCCCCGAATTGATCCGGTCATGCCGGGGTAGACTCCCCCAATCCCGCAAGTCGGCTCAGTTGCCGTGCGCACCTGCGGGGTTACCCCCGCAGCGGCATGATCCGCACGGCCCTTGAGGAGGACCTGTCGTGGCGCATGAGGTGGTCCCGGCCGGTGACCTTGACGCGAGTCTCGACGAGGCGGGGCTGAAGAACCCGTTCGTCAGGGACTTTGTCCGGCACTGGGCCGAGGTGACCGGCGCGGCACGGATCGAGGTCATCGGCGCGGCCGATGACGCGCGGCTGATCAGCGAGTCGCTCGACGCGGGCGAGATCTTCCCCGCCGGGCGGGACCGGTACTACGCCCGCAGCTACGTGCGCGACACCGCCCGCTCGGAGGAACGCACGATCGTCGCGACGGCGGACCCGGCAGATGCCGGCGTGTACAACAACTGGCGGCCGTCGGGCGAGATGCGCCCGCTGGTCACCGGGCTGATGCGGGGCGCATCGGCCGGCAAGACCATGTACGTGATCCCGTACCTGATGGCGCCGCCGGGCTCGCCGCTCGAGCCGTACGCCGTCGGCGTGGAGCTGACCGACCACCGGACGGTCGCGCTGCACATGATCCGGATGGCCAGGGTCGGCGCCGAGTACCTGAACCACCTCGACGAGCCTGACAAGTTCGTCCGCGGCGTGCACGTCACCGGCGACCTGGAGCACCTCGGCCAGGGCACGCCTGCGGACAAGCGCTACTTCGTGACGATCGCCGACGAGCGGACGATCCTGCACTTCGGCTCCTCCTATGGCGGGAACGCGCTGCTCGGCAAGATCGCGCACGGCCTGCGCCAGGCGTCCTACGACGGCTGGGCACACGGCGAGTTCCTGGCCGAGCAGTTCATGCTCATCGGCATCACCGACAAGCAGACCGGGCGGACCTGGCACATCTGCGGCGGGTTCCCCAGCGCGTCCGGCAAGACCAACCTGGCGATGATGCTGCCGCCTGACGGCCTTGGCGACCGGTATCACGTGTCGTTCTACGGCGACGACATCGCCTGGCTGCGGGTGGACCCGGCAGACGGCAAGATCTACGCGATCAACCCCGAGTTCGGCGTCTTCGGCGTGGCCAAGGACACCAACGAGGTCACCAACCCGACGGCGCTCCGCTCGGTCGCGCCAGGTACCGGCGTGCTGTTCACCAACGTCGCCTACAACGAGCGCACGCAGGAGGTCTGGTGGGAGGGCCGCACCCCGCAGCCGCCAGCTGACCTGGCCGGCTGGCGAGACTGGACCGGCGAGCTGATCGCCGACCGCACCGGCGACGACGTCGGCAAGCCGTGGGCGCACCCGAACAGCCGGTTCACCACCACGCTGTCGCAGGTGCCGAACATCGCGCCGGACTTCGCGGTGCCGCAGGGCGTGCCGATCGACGCCATCATCTTCGGCGGCCGCACCAGGGACCGGGAGCCGCTGATCCGCGCCATCACCGACCTCGCCGAGGGCGTGTACGACGGGCTGACGCTCGGCGCCGAGGCGACCTTCGCGGCCGAGGGCGTGGACGGCCAGCTCCGCTACGACCCGATGTCGATGCGCCCGTTCATGTCCTACCCGGAGGGCGCGTACGCGGCGCACTGGCTGCACATCATCGGCTCGGCCGCCGATCAGCCGATCTTCGCGCACGTGAACTGGTTCCAGCGTGATCCCGATGACGGCCACTTCCTCTGGCCAGGCTACCGGGAGAACCTGCGCCCGCTGCTGTGGCTCATGCAGCTGCGGGACGGCGAGGTCCGCGGCCGGCCGACCCCGGTGGGCATCGTGCCGACCAAGGACGAGCTGGACCTGGACGGCGTGGACATCAGCCCGGCGGACCTGGACCGGATTCTCGGCATCGACGTGGACCGGTGGCGGCGGGAGATGGCGCACCGCGAGCAGCACCTGGCCCAGTTCGACGGGCTGCCCGAGGAGATCTGGGCCGCGCACCGGCGGGTGGCCGGGGCGCTCGCCGAGTCGGCGGACTAGCCCGGCTACGACCAGGCGGCCCCGGCGTCAGGTCAGCGCGGCGGCAGCGTCGACGGGCCGACGTTGACAGACAGCCACTCGCCGAGCGGCCGGGTGTGCGCCATGAAGCCGGTCAGCCGCTGCTTCGCCGCCGCGGTGCCGAGCCACGCCTCCGGTGGCCATTCGCGCCAGGCCACCAGGCCCTTGCAGCGCAGCAGCCCGATCCGCGGGTGATCCGCCGGGTAGCCCTTCGGCGCCCGCTTCAGCTCGTCCCTGCCCGACACGTCGATGCCGTGCCTGCGCACGGCTGCCACGATGCCGTCAAGCTCGGCGCCGCTCTTGTCGTCGGCTACCGCTTCCCGGTACCGGTCAAGCTGGTCGGCCGCCATGCCGTACATGCCGTTGCCGGCGGCCAGGCCCTTCGCCGACAGCTGCACGTAGATGTCGCCGATGACCGCGCCGATCGCGGTCTTGTACGGCGACTTGTCCTTGCTGAACCTGACATCGCGGTACGGCCGGAAGATTTTCCACTCGCCGAACTCCGGGCCGAGTTCCTCGGCCAGCTCGGTCATCGGGCCGAGCACAAGCTCGTCGTAGATGTGCTTGTGCGCTGTCCAGTAGGTCCTGGTGTTGTCTGCCTCAAGACCCTCGTAAAAGTCGAGTGCCTCTTCTGGCCAGCCATCGAATGCCATGCCGCAAGGCTAGCCGCCGAGGTCGTCGCCGTGGCTGCGACAGCTAGCCCAGGCCAGCATGGCCGGGCGGACCACATGCAGCGGCAGCACCGGGTGCGCCGACTTGGTCACCGGGGCGTCGGTGATCAGCATCACCGACGCTGAGCCGGTGGCGAAGCCGTACCGCGGCGTCACCCGGCTGAACGTGCCGGTGCTGGTGTTGGCCAGGTAGGTGGCCCGGTTCGTGGTCCAGGCCAGCGAGCCGGGCGCGATGGCCAGGTCCGCGAACGCGTTGCCCGCGGTCAGCCTGACCACGAGCCTGGCCGGCTTGTCCTGGGCCGGCGAGTAATACAGCCGGTTGAGGTTCGGGCTCAGGTAGGCGGTCCGCGTGCCGTCGGTCACCACGAACTCGGTGCCGTGCACCGCCGCCAGCGCCGGCGGCAGGCTGGCCGTCGCGTGCGTGCTGATGTTGTAGGCATGCAGCGTGGTCAGGCTGCCTGGGCTGTCGGACTCCGGCCAGACCAGCAGCCGCCCGTCAAAGAACGGCGGCTGCACGTGCCCGCGGCGGATCGTGCGCACCACGCCGGTGCGCAGGTCCGCCAGCCGGATCTCGACCAGGCCGCCAGGGCCGTAGCCCTGCGCCCAGGCGGCGTAGTCACGGCTGACCGCGGGCGCATGCCACGGGCTCGGCCAGGGCACGCCGCGCCGGCCGGCGATCGAGTGACCGAGCTTGCGCAACCGTCCGGTGCTGGCGTTCCACGCGTAGATGGTGAAGTCGTCGAGGCTGTCAAGCGAGTAGGTCTCGGCCCAGACCAGCCAGTGCCCGTTGGCAGCGCCGTCGGCCTGGTCGGTGACCGGGTTGCCGAACCGCTGGATCGGCTGCAGCGATCCGGTGCGCAGGTTCAGCTCGGCAACGCCGGAGAACGCGGGTGTCCAGGTGGCGACGTAGGCCGAGGTGCCATGCGGCGCCACGCCAAGCGGCAGCACCTCGGACTGGCCAGAGTCTGGCACCGTCCGCAGCAGGGTGTTGCGCAGGTCACGGCGCGGGCTGGCCCGGCAGAAGATGGCCGGCGCCGCCGGGCTGGCCGAACCCGCGGCCGGGTGCCCGGCCTGGGCGGCCGGCTTGCCCGGCACCGCGCTGCACGCGGTCAGCAGCCAGCCGGCCGCGCATGTGGCCGCCAGCGCGAGCGCCCGCGCAGCTGGCCGCCGCCGAGTGCGCATCGGCGCCGTTACCAGTCGTAGCCGCGAGCGCCGAGGATATTCACCATGGTGCTCGAGGCAAGCGAGGAATACGCCGGGACTCCAGCCGCCCAGCCGATGCTGCTCGCGTCGTGAACGGAATCCTCGTAATCGGTCACCTTGCCGCCGTCTGAATAACCGCGGATATCGATCCAGTGCATGATCGTCTGATTGACGGGATTGCCGACCAAATGCGGTCCGCCCGCCACTTCGTAAGCATTTCCGGCGAGCGGGACCCCGTCGCCTTTATTGATATCGGCGACCAGGTCTGCCTCGAACGTCCTGAGCTGGCGGGTCGTCGGCGACCAGGGCAGCGGGACCGCCACGTACTGGGTCTGGCTCTGGTTCTCGTTCAGCACCCGCGGCACCGGGTAGCCGGAAGCGTCGGACCAGTCGGTGCCGTTCTGGGTGGTGCCGAGTTCCTTGGCCGCGGTCCACTGATTGAGCTTCACGCCCATCTGCGCGAGCATCTCCGACACCGTGGCCGGCCCGCAGAAGTAGTTGCGAAGCTGCGGTTCCTGCGTGCCGAGCAGGTCCTTCGCGGCCGGCAACCCGGCACGACAGGCCACGTTGCCGCAGTCGGCGGCGCCTGGATGGCGCCGATCGAGGCTGCGCAGGTAGCTCGTCGCGGCCGCCTGCCTGATCGCGTTGGCGGTGATCATGTCAGCCGACATGGCCGGCCCGGCCAACCCGCGCTTCCCCCCGACCGCCACCTCCGGATTGGTCACCAGCGGGGCCGGCCTGGTCGACGCGATCGGTACCAGTCGCGACCGGCCCGCCGCGGCGGTGCTCAGCGCCGCCCCCGCCTGTGCCGCAGGCGCCGCCAGGCATGCCCCCGCCACGCTGACTGCGGTAATAGCTGTCCATTGCGTCATCCGCAGCCAAGTACGCATGATTCCTCCGTTCCCGGCGAAACCCCCGGTAAATATGCAGCCCGCCGCCGGAGAATGTTAGCTCAGCTAGCCATAAACCGGCCGCGGTGGCTCGCCATGTAGATTATGAGAAATCACCGGCTCGTGCCCAGGGCATGAAGAATTGTCCGGGAAGACGGAATCGCCTTCCCGGACGCCGGGTGGACCGGTTAGTTCAAGCCCCAGATCTCGCCGGCCGAGCCGTAGCAGTCTTCCTGCCGCAGCTTGGCACCGGCGGTTCCGGTGTAGGCCAGGCACTTGCCGGTGTACGGGTTCATCAGCTGGCCGCCCGCCGCGCTGATGAAGTAGTCACCCGGGTGGTAGAGCGGGTTGCAGCCGGTGATCAGCTTCACCGCAGTGCCGTCGAAGGTGCTCGGCGCACCGCTGACCGACAGGCAGCCGCCCGCGGGTGCGAGCTGGATCGAGCCGTCCTGGGTCACTGCCCAGTCCTGGGTATCGGTGGCACAGCTGCCGCCGACCGGCTGGCCGCTTGAGTTGACCTCAAGGCAGATGCCCGCCGTGCCGGACAGCACCGGCCCGGCCGGCATGGACCAGGTCTGCCCGTCCGCGTTCGTGCAGGACGCGAGCGCGAGCTGAGTGCTGCCGTCCGGGTTGTTGCCGGGGTCGGCCAGGCACAGCCCGGACGACGGGTTGACCAGCGAGGTGGTGACGTCCAGCGTGCCGTAGATGGACAATCCCGCCACCGTGCTCTGATACGACCACTGCTGGTCGGCCGACCCGGTGCACGGAGCGAGCACGGTCAGCGCGCCGGCGCTCTGGCCCGCCGCCGTGAGGCACTGCGAGGGCCCGTTGACGTCCGAGGTGAGGGTGCCGCCATCGCCTGGGCCGCCGGTGAGCGAGTACTGCCACCGCTGCGCTGGCCCGTTGATGCCGCAGGCGTCAGTCACCGCGGGCGGGGTGCCCGCGCCGAGCGTCCCGGTCAGGCAAAGGCCGTTCAGCGGGCCGCCGACGTCCATGCTGACCTGGCCGGCCGGCACGCCGGACGCCTGCAGCGACTGCGCCGCGACGATCGTGAAGTGGGCCGTGGCGCTGTTGCCGGTGCTGGTGTCGGTGGCGGTGACGGTGACCGGGTAGCTGCCTGGCGTGCCCGGCAGCGTGCCGCTGATCAGCCCGTTGGTGGAGGACGGCGCGCTGCTGACGGTCAGCCCCGGTGGCAACCCGGTCGCCGAGTAGCTGAGCGAGGTCGCGGTGCCGGTGTCGAGCCCGGTGACGGTCAGCTGGAACGCCGAGCCGGCCAGCGCGTCCTGGGTGCCGGGGTCGACCACGGTGACCGGGTCGGTGCCGGTGCTGCTGAATCCGGCGATGCCGTCGGGCGTGCCCCAGCCGGTCGGCGCGTCGTAGCCCTTCTCCCCGTGGCACAGGTACTGCCTGTCCTTCTCGCAGACCCCGTTCAGGCCCGTGGTCACGTCGAAGAAATCCTTGGTGTGCGCGTACAGGTAGGAGGCCGGGTAGCTGTCCGGCGCCGGGGTGCCGGCCAGCGCGTACACCGCCGCGATCAGCGGCGAGGAGACGCTGGTGCCGCCGAACTGGCACCACGCCTGGCCGCAGGTGTCGCCGTCGGCGAAGCTGTCGTAGACCGCGACGCCGGTGTCCGGGTCGGCCACCGCGGCCACGTCATTCGAGGTCCGGTTCAGGCAGCCCGTCGTGGGGTTGGTGTCGACCTGCCAGGACGGCTTGGCCTGCAGCGCGGAGCAGGCGGAGCCGGTGCCGCCGGAGAAGTCGGAGAACTCGCTCCCCCAGACGCTCTCGGTCCAGCCGCGGCTGCCCGACTTCTTGTGCACCAGGGTGGTGCCGCCGACCGAGGTGACATATGGGGTGACCGCCGGGTAAGACGCGCCGTACCCGCTGTCGCCGGCTGCCACGGTGATCGCGATGCCGGGGTGGTTGAAGTCCTGGTTGTACTGCTGCTGGCCGGGAAACTCCGGGTAGCCCCAGCTGTTGGAGATGAACTTGGCGCCGCTGGCAACCGCGGTGTTCTCGGCCTGGCTCAGGTCTCGCAGGCTCTGATTCTGCGCCTCGACCAGCACAATGTGGCAGTTCGGGCAGATCGCCGACACCATGTCCATGTCAAGCGATTCCTCCGGGGCCCAGCCCGCGTTCGGCGGCGGCAGCGGGGATGTCGCGCCTTCCTGGTTCACGATCTTCAGGCAGCCTGTCGCCTCGGTGCAGGCAGGCAGGTGGAAGTGCTTGCGGTAGATGGCCAGGTCCGCGGCGGCGGTGGGGTCGGAGTAGGCGTCAACCAGCGCGACGGTCTCGCCGCTGCCATTGCTGGCCGAGGCGGCCTGCAGCCGGTACGCGCTGCGCAGGCTGGCCGGCCCGTAACCGGAGACCACCTCGCCGTGCTTCTTCGAGTTGCGCTTGAGCAGCACGATGGCCTGGCACTGCATCTGGTCGATCTTCCTGGACAGCTTGCACATCCTGCGCTCGTCCGACGGCAGCTTCGCCTCGAGCGGGTAGCGATGGCTGGCGGCAGCGCTCGGCCGGTGCGCCGGTGCCGCGGTGGCCGCGGTCGCGGCCATGCCAGTCAGGGCGAGCGCCAGCAGGCCTGCCGCGGCAGCAGGAGCAGTGAGCCGGCCGATCCTCGTTGCGCGCACCTATTTGCCCCCATCTGTCGGCCCAAGGGCTTGGGACTGCCTGCCAGTCAGACATACGCCACGCTTGTGGAGATGTCGAGAGAGAACCAATGAACTGGCTCACACTAACAGGTAGCACCGCGATTGCCGCAGGCTTCGCGGACGGCTGCTTCGGCCGGCATTGCCGCCGCCGGCGGCGGCGGCGGTGACAGGGCTACACGTGCCCGAGTACTGGGTGCGGCTGGTAGGGCTCCTCGAGGCTGGCCATCTCCTCGCTGGTCAGCGACAGCTGCTCGCCGGCCAGCGCATCTTCCAGGTGCCCGAGCCTGGTCGCGCCGACGATCGGCGCGGTCACCCCTGGGCGGTGCAGCAGCCAGGCCAGCGCCACCTGGGCGGACGGTACGCCGCGGGCCTCCGCCACCTGGACGGCACGGTCCACCACGTCAAAGTCCTCCGGCGCGGCGTAGAGCGAGTCGCCGAACGGGTCGCTGCCCGCGCGGACGGTGCGTCGTTCCCCTTCTCTTGATCGGTTCCCGGCAAGCACGCCGCGGGCCAATGGGCTCCACGGGATCACCCCGACGCCCTGGTCGATGCACTGCGGGATCATCTCCCGCTCCTCCTCGCGGTAGACCAGGTTGTAGTGGTTCTGCATGGACACGAACCTGGTCAGGCCGTGCAGGTCGGCCGCGTGCTGCGCCTTCGCGAACTGCCAGGCGTACATGCTGGACGCGCCGATGTACCGCGCCTTGCCCGCGCGCACCACGTCGTGCAGCGCCTGCATGGTCTCCTCGATCGGCGTGTGGCGGTCCCACCGGTGGATCTGGTAGAGGTCCACGTAGTCCATCTGCAGCCGGCGCAGCGAGGCGTCGATGCCGGCCATGATGTGCTTGCGGCCCAGGCCCCTGTCGTTCTGCCCTTCGCCCATCGGGGAGAAGACCTTGGTCGCCACCACCACGTCCTCCCGGCGGAAGAACTTGTCGAGCAGCTTCCCCGTGGCCTCCTCGCTGGCGCCGCGCGAGTAGACGTCGGCGGTGTCGAAGAACGTCACGCCGCCGTCCACCGCGGCCTTCACGATCGGCTCCGCGGCGTCTTCGTCGATCACCCAAGGCCGGTCGCTGTTGTTGCCGAAGCTCATCATGCCGAGGCAGACACGGGACACGCGCAGGCCGGTAGAACCCAGGTTCACGTATTTCATGCCCTTATTCTTCCCTGCGGTCAGACGCGCTGCGGCTCCGGCTCGACCCGCGGCTCGTCCCGCTCGGCGATGCCGTACCTGGCGTACACCCGCCGCAGCGGGCGCGGCGCCCACCAGTTGGCGTTGCCGAGCAGCCGCATCGTGGCCGGTACCAGCAGCACCCGCACGATGGTGGCGTCCACGATCAGCGCGACGATCATGCCCACGCCCATCAGCTTGATGAACGAGATGCCGGACGCGAAGAACGCGCCGATCACGATCACCAGCAGCAGCGCCGCGCTGGTGATCACGCCGCCGGTGCGCTGCAGCCCGCTGGCCACCGCCGCGGTGTTGTCGCCGGTCTGGTCGTACCGCTCCCTGATCCGGGACAGCAGGAACACCTCGTAGTCCATGGACAGCCCGAAGATGATCGCCAGCATCAGGATCGGCATGGTCGGCTCGATCGTGCCGGTCGCGGTGAACTGCAGCAGGCCGGACAGGTGCCCGTACTGGAAGATCCACACGACCACGCCGAACGTCGCGGCCAGCGACAGCAGGTTCATCACCACTGCCTTCACCGGCAGCACCACCGAGCCGAACGCCAGGAACAGCAGCACGAACACCGCGGCGGCCATCACCAGCGCCATCCACGGCACGGTCGCCGACAGGCTGGACAGCTCGTCCACCAGCTGCGCGGTCTGCCCGCCGACCGCGACCCTCGCGCCGGCCGGCCGGGCGACGTCGCGCACCCGCTGCACGATCTGCCGTGCGGCTACCGACAACGGCGCAGGCTGGTAACGAAGGTCGATACGGACGGTGCCGCCGATGACGCCGGTGACGCTCGCGCCAGTCACCCCAGGCACCGCGGTGAGCCTGCGGACGTACCCGGCAAGCTGCGCCTGCCTGGCCGGCGAGCCGGCCACCGGCCCGCGGAACGAGACCACGGACTCGATCGGCGCCGTCGGGTTGCCTGGGAAGTCGCGCTGCAGCGCCTGGCTGACCACCCGCGGGCCCGCTCCGGCCGGCAGCACGGTGGCGTCCACGCCGCCCCAGCTCACGTGCAGGAACGGGGCGCCAAGCGCGAGCAGCGCGACCACGATGACCGCCACGTAGGCGACCGGCCTGCGCATCACGCTGCTGGCGATGCGGTACCAGCCGCCGGTCTCCTCTGGGTTTGGCGGCCGGTTGACGGTGCGGCGGATCCGCAGCGCGTTCACCTTCGGGCCGAGCGCGGCGAGCAGGGCCGGCAGCACGGTCAGCGCGGCGATCATGTCCACCAGCACGGTGGCCACCCCGCCGTAGCCCATCGAGCGGAGGAACACCTCGGGGAACAGCGTCAGGCTGGCCAGCGCGACCGCCACCGTGATGCCGGACACCGCGACCGTGCGGCCGGCCGTGGCCAGCGTCCTGGCCACCGCGTCCTCGACGGTGGGCTGCCGGTGCAGTTCCTCGCGGAACCTGCCGACCATGAACAGGCCGTAGTCGATGGCAAGACCGACGCCCAGGATCGTGGTGATGTTGATGGAGTAGATCGACACCGGGGTGGCGAGCGTGAGCAGCCGCAGCGCGGTGAACGAGCCGAGGATGCCGATGCCGCCGATGGCCAGCGGCAGGCTGGCCGCCGCCAGGCTGCCGAAGATGACGAGCAGCAGGATCAGCAGCACCGGCATGGACAGGCCCTCGGCCCTGCCGATGTCGCTGGTGACCTCGTGGTTGATCGCGGCCTCTGTCGGGATCTGCCCGCCGACCTGCGTCGTCAGGCCGGGCGCCGGCAGCTTGCCCTCGATCGCGTGGTAGCTGCTGATCCGCGCCGCGTCGCTGTGCCCGGTCAGTTCGATGACGGCGTAGGTCTGCCTGCCGGTCGCGCTGACGAATTGCGGTTGCCTGGTGGACCAGTAGGTCGCGACCGACTCGACCTTGCTGGCCGGCAGCCTCGCCAGCGTGCTCGTCACCGCCCGCCGGTAGCTGGCGTCGTGCACGGTCTTGGTCTTGCTGGAGTACAGCACGACGACGTCGCCCGCGTCCCGGCCGAAGGCGCGCTGGGCCAGGTTGGCCTCCTGCTGGCTCTGGCTGCCCGGCACGTTGAAGCCGCCGGCCGACTGCAGCGCCCGGAACACGCCGGTCCCCCAGACCGCGGCGATGACGATGCCGAGCCCGGCTAGCACCAGGACCAGGCGGCGGCGCCTGAAGATGATTCGTCCCCAGGTCTCGAACATGGGTGCCCTCCGAGGCTAAACTCGGTTACCGTACATCGCACTGGTAAACGGTGTAAGCTTTACGATGTAAACTTGGCATACAGGGTTAACGGCTGTCAAGCGGGTTCGGTGCCGTGCAGCCGGGTAGCTGGAGCCAAGCGGGAACGTGAAAGAAGGCGAACCATGGTCCAGGCGCTCAGCAGGCGAGACCGCGTCCGGGCTGCCACGACGCAGGAGATCATCCAGACGGCCAGGCGGCTGCTGGTCGAGCAGGGCCCCGAGGCAGTGTCACTGCGCGCGATCGCGCGCGAGATGGGCATGACGGCTCCGGCGCTCTACCGGTACTTCAGCAGCCACGAGGAGCTGCTCAGGTTCGTGGTGGCTGACATCTTTACCGAGGTGGCCGACCACGTGCGGACGGCCATCCATGCTGTCGGCAGCATCGAGGCTGCCGACAGCGCCGACGTAGCCGATCTCATGGTGCTGAAGATGGCAGCGGGCTGCCGCGAGTTCCGCGCCTGGGCACTGGAGCACGTGCCGGAGTTCAGCATGATCTTCGGCAGCCCGATGCCCGGCCTCGAGGTGCTGCACGAGATCCAGAACGACCCGACACTGGACTGCGGCTACCAGTTCGGCCAGGTGTTCCTCGGCCTGTTCGGCGAGCTGTACCGCCGCCGGCCGTTCGCTATCCCGGCCGACGACGAGATCGATCCATCGCTGCGCGAGCAGCTCGCGAAGTACCGCCAGCTGGTCCACTCTGACCTGCCGCTCGGCGCGCTGCAGACGTTCCTGCGCTGCTGGGTGCTGCTCTACGGCACGGTCAGCCTTGAGGTGTCAGGGCACCTGAAGTTCGCACTCGACGACGCCTCGCCGATGTTCGAGCTGATGCTCGCGGACATGGCCCCGATGGTCGGCCTCGACCAGCCACTGCCCAGGCACAACTAGCGTCGGGACAACGCGCTCACCCAACGTTTGGAGTTTTGGTAGTAACCGGTTGCTACCAAAACTCCAAACGTTGCTTCGCTTGCTCAGGCGACGAACGGCGCGGCGCCGGAGTCCGTGGCCATCGGCCGGCCGGCCGCCGCCCAGTCCTGCATCCCGCCGCCCACGTTGATCGCCTGCCAGCCAGCGCCCATCAGCGCCTCCGTCACCCTGGCCGACCGCGCGCCTGACCTGCAGATCACGTAGACATCGGTGTCCTGGGGCACCTCGGCGGCACGCGAGCCAACCTCCCCCATCGGGATGTGGGTGGCACCCGGCACGTGCCCCGCCGCCCACTCGTCCGGCTCCCGCACGTCGAGCAGCCATGCGTCCGCTGGCACGCTGGCGGCCGGTACCTCGGGAATAGCCATCACCCGCTCCTTACCCCCAGGCCGGTCCGGCCGGGTGTCACCCGCCAGCCTACGAGCGCTGCTCCCGCGGCTGCGGCCAGTCCGCCCGGATCGGCTGGCGGGCTGGCCGGCTCGCTGGCCCTGGTTAGATGGCAGTCGTGCTGATACGTGACGCATTGCCCGCAGAACTGGACCAGGTCGGCGAGATCAGGGTGTCGGCCTACCTGGCCGACGGATTCTTGTCTCCGTCCTCGCAGTACGCGCCGCGGCTGCGCACGCTCGGCGCCGACGGCATCGGCGACGTGCTGGTCGCGGTGACCGGCGAGGACACCGCCGAGCCGCGGCTCGTCGGCACGGTCATGCTGCGGTACTGGCCGGACGGCGGCGAGATCATGCAGGAGCCTGGCGACGCGGAGATCCGCGCGCTCGCGGTAGCGCCGTCGGCTCGCGGCACCGGCGCGGGCAAGGCGCTGCTGCAGGCGGTCATCGACCGGGCGGTCAGCTCGGGCGTGCGGCACCTGATGCTGTGCACGCAGCCGGAGATGCTGACCGCGCATTACCTGTACGAGCAGGCCGGCTTCGTCCGGCTGCCGGCCAAGGACAGGTCGCCGGCCCCAGGTGTCAACCTGCTGGCCTACGGCCTGCGGCTGGACGCCGGCCACCCGCTGGACGCCGGCCAGCGGGTGATCAGCTAGTCCTCCGGCGGGTCGGCGGACTGGCCGGTCATCAGCCGGTAGGCCGGCGTCAGCACCGTGACCAGGTCCTCGCCGCCGATCTGCACCGGCGGCGGCTCGAAGCCGCGCAGCAGCAGGTCGGCCGGGGCCGCGGCGGCGGGCGGCAGCATCCGCAGCCTGGCCTGGCTGAGGCCAGGCGTCCAGAAGCCGTCCAGGCTCTGCGCCAGCGGGCGGTCGGCAAGCCCGGCAAGCGGCCCGTGACTCTCGCCGCCGTCCGGCCGGCCGGCCGGCTCGGCGCCGGCAGGCCCGCGCAGCGCCGCCAGCAGGTCAGCCCTGGCCCTGCCGCGCCAGGCCAGCATGGCGAACGGGTCGTCGTCGAACGCCTCGGCCAGCACGTAGCAGACCGCCGCGACGTGCTTACACGGCAGTCCCCAGTCCGGGCAGGAGCAGGTCATCTCGAGCTCGCGCGCGGAACGCGGGAACAGCGGCGTGCCGCAGTCCGCGAACACGTCCTCGATCTCGGCTGGCATCTCGCCGGCCAGCAGCCTGGCCCGGAACAGCGCACGCGCGGCCAGCGCCTGCTCCACCCGCTGCCATTGCCTGGTGGTCAGCGGCAGCACCTGCAGCCGGACCCGGTACGGCTTTGGCCGTGAGCCCTGTACGCTCGCGGTCACGTACCCGGCCGAGATGTCCAGGCTGATGACCTGACCTGACCTGGCGTAGTTCCGGCCGCGGGCCAGCCGGCCCTGCATGCCGAACGACTCGAGCACCTCGATGAACCGGCGGGACCACCACCGCTCGCCGATCGCGCCGCGCTTGCTGCGGGCCTTGATGCCGCCCTCGACCTTCCGCGGGCCGGACGACG
Organism: Streptosporangiaceae bacterium; assembly: GCA_030039155.1. Lineage (GTDB taxonomy): Bacteria > Actinomycetota > Actinomycetes > Streptosporangiales > Streptosporangiaceae > JOPF074. The sequence goes on from JASHQL010000275.1 coordinate 23,739, forward strand.
GCGGCCAGTCCCGCCATGTCGATGATGTGCTCATTCGGACACTGCCTCCGGCGCGAGCGCGATCACGTCGCGCAGGTCGGCAACCGACAGCTCGGTCAGCCAGCTCTCTCCGGTGCCGACGACCCGTTCGGCCAGCGCCTTCTTCTCCTCGATCATCGCGTCGATCCGCTCCTCCACCGTGCCGACGCAGACGAACTTGCGCACCTGCACGTCCCTGCGCTGGCCGATCCGGAACGCGCGGTCGGTGGCCTGATCCTCCACCGCGGGGTTCCACCATCTGTCCACGTGGATCACGTGGTTGGCGGCGGTGAGATTCAGCCCGGTGCCGCCCGCCTTGAGTGACAAGATCAGCAGCGCGGGGCCGTTCCCTTCCTGGAAGTCCTGCACCAGACGGTCACGCTGCTGCTTCCCGGTCCCGCCGTGCAGGAAGCCGGCCGCACAGCCAAGCCTGGCCGCCAGGTAGGGCTGCAGCAGGTGGCCGAACTCCGCGTACTGGGTGAACAACAGCGCCCGGTCGCCGGCCGCGACGATCTCGCTGCCGATCTCCTCGAGCCTGGCCAGCTTGCCTGACCTGCCGTCCAGCCGCGAGCCATCGCCGAGCAGGTGCGCCGGGTGGTTGCAGACCTGCTTGAGCTTGGCCATCGTGGCCAGCACCAGGCCGCGCCGCTCGATGCCAGGGTCGGCCGCCTCGATCCTGGCCATCATGTCGTCAACCGTCGCCCGGTACAGCGAGGCCTGCTCGGGCGTCAGGTTGCACCAGACCTTCATCTCCAGCTTGTCCGGCAGGTCGGCGATGATCGTCTTGTCGGTCTTCAGCCGGCGCAGGATGAACGGGCCGGTGAGCCGGCGCAGCCGTTCTGTGGCTTCCTCGTCCGCGTTGCGCTCCACCGGCGTGGCGAACCGCTGCCGGAACTTGTCCGCGGGACCGAGCAGGCCAGGGCTGGTGAACGCCATGATCGACCACAGGTCGGCCAGCCGGTTCTCCACCGGCGTGCCGGTCAGCGCGATCCTTGACCCGGCGGGCAGCGCCCTGACCGCCTGGGCCTGCCTGGTGCTCGAGTTCTTGATGTTCTGCGCCTCGTCGCAGACCACCCTGGCCCACTGCAGCTTGCTGAGCTCCGCGACGTCCCTGCTCGCCACGCCGTAACTGGTGATCACCAGGTCGGCCTGGCCGAACGCCTCGGCCAGGTCGTCGCCGGCCAGCCGGTCGGCACCGTGGTGCACGTGCACGCGGAGCTGCGGGGCGAACCTGGCCGCCTCCCGCTCCCAGTTCCCGACCAGCGACATCGGGCAGACCAGCAGCGTCGGCTGTTTCGTTGCGCCCGCCTGCTTGTCGTGCGCGAGCAGCGCCAGCGTCTGCGGGGTCTTGCCCAGGCCCATGTCGTCGGCCAGGATCGCGCCCAGGCCAAGATCACCGAGGAAGCTCAGCCAGGCTAGGCCGCGCTGCTGGTACGGCCGCAGTTCGCCGGCGAACGAGCCGGGCGTCTGCATCGGCTCGAGCCGCCGGTCGGCCTGCCCGGACAGCAGGTCACCGAGCCAGCCGTCCGCGTCGACCTCGACAAGCGGCAGGTCTTCCTCGCTGGTCAGCCCGGCCAGCATCGCGTCGGCCGCGGTCATCGTGCCGGTCCGGCGGCGGTCGAGGAACTTCAGTGCAGCCTGCAGGTGCCGGTCGTCAAGCTCCACCCACTGGCCGCGGACCCGGACCAGCGGGATCTTCAGCCTGGCCAGCTCGGCAAGCTCGGCCGGGTCCAGGGTGTCCTCGCCGACGGCCAGCTCGTAACGGAAGTCGACCAGGTCTGCCATGCCGAATTTCGGCGGGCCCGCCGACGCCGCCGGAGCCTGCCGCGACCTGGTGGTGAGCTTCAGGCCGAGCCTGGACTTGCGCACCCAGTCGGGCAGCAGCACGCCGAAGCCGGCCCCGGCAAGCAGCGGCCCGGTCTCCTTCAGGAACCTGAAGGCGCCGCGGGTGTCGAGCGGCACGCTGTCCGGGGCCGGCTGCTGCAGCTCGTCGTTCAGCTCGGGAAACAGCCGGGACGCGCGGCCGAGGCCGGCCAGCAGGTCCTCCTCCGGGAACCTGATGCCTGCCGCGGCCCAGCCGCCTGCCGCCTCGCCTGACCAGATGTCCGCCGCCGACAGCAGCAGGCTCGGATCGTCGGTCGCCTGCAGCGCGAGCTCCACCCGCCAGGCCGGCTCACCGTCTGGCTCGGCTGGCTCGGGCCCGGCATCGGGCTCGGGCAGGTCAGGGTCAGGCGGCGCCGGCTCGATCAGCCGGAAGCAGGTGCGCACCGGCCCGGCCGGCTCCTGCGCCGAGTCGTGCCAGGCCCACAGGCCGAAGGCAAGCTGCGCCGCGACCGTGGTCTGCGCGCCGGTGGTCACCTCGACCTCGGCGTCCGGGCCGGTGAGCGCGGCCGCCCAGCGCTCGAGCACCACCGCGACGCCGTCGTCGGCAGCATCGCGGGTCCGCGCGGCGGGCAGCAGCGTGAACGACGGGTCGGCGGCCAGCCTGGCCCGGACCGCGGCGTCGGTCAGCTCGTCGAGCGCCTCGCCGAACACCTGCGCGGCCGGCTCGCCCTCGGTGCTGAACGACCGGCAGAGCGGCGGCATCGCGGCGGCAAGCTCACGTGCCCGCTGCGCGTCAGGTCCGGCCAGCACCGGCCGCCACCTGGCCCAGTAGCCGTCGCTCGCGCCGGTGTCGAGTACCGGCAGCACCCGGCCGCGGGCGGCCAGGTCGGCGGCCAGCCGGCCGACAGCGGCGAAGTACTGCAAGGAACCGCCAGGGAGCAGCTGCGCCGCGCCGAGCAGGTCTGGCTCGTCCAGATATCCGAGCAAGACCTGCGCCGCGGCCGGCTCGAAGATCAGCGCGGTGACCCGCCAGGCCGCGAGCGTGGTTCGGCCTGGCGGCTTCGCCGCGCCGTCCGGCTGCGGAGCTGCCAGTTCTGGCGACGGCAGCGGGCCGGCCGGCCCGCTCGGCAGCCGCAAGGTCAGCTCGTCATCGGCGGCCTTGCGTGCCAGGTCGCCGAGCTGCTCGCTGGCCTCGGCCAGCGCGTCGACGAGGATGTCAGGATCGCAGCCGAACGGGTGCGGCCGCGGCGCCCTGGACGGGCGCGCCGTTGCCTGATTGGGCATGACCGCCGGGCGGCCTGAGTCCTCTGCCCACAGGTTCAGGCCCCCGTACGCCCAGACACCGTGGATCACCAGCATTGACCTGCACCCCAGCAACTGCGGCAGAACAGCTACTCCGGCGAAGCTAGCAACCACCACAGACAGACACGCCGCGAATCGCCGGGCCGCACGCCTTATTTTGCGGACCAATCACCGGTAACAAGGCCATAGCCACCCGCCATTTGGCGACGCCGAGCACGACGAACCGACGCTTCAGGTGTGGTGGTTCGCGGTCGGCTTGCTGTTACCCGTCTCCTACTGGCTGACCACATTCGCGCATGACCGGCACTGGCCAATGAGCCAGCAGCACACGGTCACGGTCATCGCTGATTGGCTGATGCGGCCGGCCGTGAGCGCCGCCGCCGCCATCCTGCTCTTCTAGATGATCATGTCGGATGGCCGCCGCTGGCTGAACCGACGGCGCGCCCGCAGAGCGGACTAGATCCGGTCGGCCGGGCTTCGGTCCGAGTCCGGCTGATCGGGGCTGACCGCCGCGGCGCCTGACTCGGCCTTTGCTGCTGCCTCTTCCTCGGCGCGGGCCATGTCGTTGACCTTGCGCAGGTGCTTGGCCATCGACCTGAACACGAAGTAGAGGATCACGCCCATGCCGAACACGACCAGGAAGCCGAGCGTGCCCGGCTGATCGAGCAGCGTCGACGACGTCTTCGACGCCAGATCGAGCGCCAGTCCGATCACAGGCACACCCTCTCCCTGATGCCGGCGAACAGGTCGTCTTCCGGCAGTTGCGTGTCAACCACCGATCTGGCCAAATGATAGTCCTCGGTCGGCCACGCGGCCCGCTGGGCCTCGACCGGGCAGGCGAACCAGGAACCGTCAGGGTCGACCTGGGTGGCGTGCGCCTTCAGCGCCAGGTTCCTGGTCTCGAAGTAGTCACCGCAGGCCACCCTGGTGGTGATCTCAAGCGGCGGCTCCTCCGGGTCGTCCTCCCAGCTGGCCAGCCAGTCACCGTAGGAGGACTTGAGCCCGCGCCTGACCATCTCCTCGTGCAGCGCCGTGATCTTCGCCTTGTGGAAGGTCAGGAAGTAATAGAGCTTCAGCGGCTGCCACGGCTCGCCAAGGCCCTGGTACCGGTCGGGATCGGCGGCAGCCTCGAACGCCTCGATCGACACCTCGTGGCACTTGATGTGGTCGGGATGCGGGTATCCGCCGTCCTCGTCGTAGGTGAGGATCACGTGCGGCCTGAAGTCGCGGACCGCCAGCACCAGCGGCGCGGCCGCGGTCTGCAGCGGCTGCACCGCGAAGCAGCCGTCAGGCAGCGGCGGCTTCGGGTCGCCTTCGGGCAGGCCGGAGTCCACGAAGCCGAGGAACCGCTGCTGCACGCCGAGTATCTCCCTGGCCCTGGCCATCTCGGCCCGCCTGACCGCCGGCAGGTCGGCCCTGACCTCCGGCTTGTCCATCGCCTTGTTCAGGATGTCGCCGCGCTCGCCGCCGGTCAGCGTGCAGACAAGTACCTGCACGCCATCGGCCGCGTACCTGGCCATCGTCGCCGCGCCCTTGCTCGACTCGTCGTCGGGGTGGGCATGCACGGCCATCAGCCGCAGCTCGCCGCTGGCGAGCTGAGGGCAGTCGGCTTCCGCCATCAGGGCGGTGACATCGGCATGACCGGGGGCGGTGGCGGGCACGGTAGGAATCTCTCCTCGGGGAGCGAGCTCATAAGCGGCATTTACCGCATAACTACCGGCAGGATGGGCAAGCTCGCTGGCAGCTTTACCGACCACCGGAAGGCTCATTGTGCAGCACAACGTCGCCCGGCTGATAAGGAATTCCCGCAGGCAGGCTGGCCAGGACCGGCCCGCGACTGCGGCAGCCGCAGGCTGCCTGACCGGCCGCAAGGTCGCCAGTCAGCCCGGCAAAGCCCATTGACAGGCGCGAGACACTCACCGAGCCTTGTTAGCCTCGAAGGATTACCCCCTGGGGTCAACGCCCCGCGGAGCGAATGTTCGCTTAGCCAAGGAGTTCCCGTGACCGAAACCCGCGACGACACAGTCAACTGGCTCACTCAAGAGGCCTACCAGAGGCTCAAGGGTGAGCTTGACTACCTGTCGGGTCCGGGCCGGGTCGAGATCGCCAAGAAGATCGAGGCGGCCAGGGAAGAGGGTGACCTGCGGGAGAACGGCGGCTATCACGCCGCCAAGGACCAGCAGGGCATGCAGGAGGCCAGGATCGTCCAGCTCACCCACATCCTGGAGAACGCCAAGGTCGGCGAGCCGCCGCGCACCGAGGGAGTGGTCGGGCCCGGCATGACCGTGACGGTCAGGTTCGAGGGTGACGAGGACGAGGTGACGTTCCTGCTGGCATCGCGCGAGGAGAGCGGCACGCCGATCGACGTGTACTCGCCGCGGTCCCCGCTTGGCAGCGCCATCTCCGGCAAGAAGGTCGGCGAGATGGCCACGTACACGCTGCCGAACGGCCGCTCGGCCACGGTCGAGATCCTCGAGGCCGTGCCGTACGTCGGCATGTAAACCCGCTGAGCGACGTCGGCCGCGGCGGCTCGGCCTGGCCGGCGGTCACTCCCCCGCTGGGGTGCCGGCCCCGCCTGGCCCCCCAGGCTCAGCGCCGCCGGCCAGCCAGGCCCGCGGATGCTGGCCGGCCACGAAGCCCAGGTACGGCGTCGGCTGGTTGAAGCCGAGCAGTTCCTGCAGCCGCGCCGGCAACGCCCTGACCTGGCCGAGGTCCGCGCTGAGCGAGTGCGCCTCGCACGGCCGCAGCCACGGCTTGAGGTAGTCGATGAGCACGCCGAGCCGCGGCCTGCCGGTCACGTTCGCGCCGCCGGCGTGCCAGAGGCGGCCGGAGAACAGCAGCACCGAGCCGGCCGGCATCTGCACGGGCACCGCGGCGGCCAGGTCCGGCTTGCCGTCCTGGCCGCGGTGGCTGCCGGGCACCACGAGGGTGGCGCCGTTCGCCGCGGTGAAGTCATCGAGCGCCCACATCGCGGTGAGCATCAGGTCACGGTCCCGCGGCAGCGGGTAGATGCCCTGCTCGTAATGCAGCGGCTGCGCCGTCTGCCCTGGGCTGATCTCGGTGGCCTGGGTCAGGCTGAACTGCGAGCCAGCGCCAAGCACGCGGTCGGCCAGGTCAAGCACGGCAGGGTCGAGCGCGGCGGCGTCCATGCAGCGGGTCCGGGACAGCAGCGCCCACACCCGCCTGGTCCGCGAGCCGTCGAACCCGGTGCCCCAGCCGGCCTCGGCAATCAGCCCGCCGATCTCCGCGCGAGCCCGGCCGAGCAGCGGCTCGCTCAGCCTGGCCGGCAGGACCAGGTATCCGTTCGCAGACAGCTCTGCGTGCAGCGCCGCACCGTCGTCCGGCACCCTCGCTAGGCGCCGACCGCGAGCTCCGGCTCCGGCTGCTGCTCGGCAGCTGGCGGCCCGTCGCTGCGGCCGCGCAGCGGCACCTCCTTGAGGCACAGCGCCAGGATGAACACCCCGACCGTGGCCGGGATCGTCCACCAGAACACGCCGTCGATGGCGTGCCCGATCGCGTAGAACGCCGCGTCCTTGATCACGGCGGGCAGGTTGTTGATCTTGACGGGGTCGAAGCTGCCGTCGCTGCTGCCCAGGTGCACGCCGGGCAGCCGGGCCGCCATCGCCTCGTTCAGCCGCCTGATGAAGATCGCGCCGAACAGCGCCACGCCGATCGACCCGCCGATCTGCTGGAAGAACGCGCGCGCGCTGCTGGCCACGCCCATGTCGTTCGGGCCGACGCTGTTCTGCACGATCAGCGAGGTGATCTGCATCAGGAAGCCCATGCCGATGCCGAGCACCACGAAGCACAGGGCCGACTCCCACCTGGTGGTGTGCGCATCCAGATGGGTCAGCAACCAGATGCCCAGGGTCATGATCACGCCGCCGATGACCGGCAGGATCTTGTACCGGCCGGTCCTGCTGGTGACCATGCCGGAGATCAGCGAGGTGGTGGTCGCGCCGAGCATCATCGGGATCAGCAGCAGGCCGCTGACCGTGGGCGATGCATGCTGGGCCGTCTGCTGGTACAGCGGCAGGAAGGTCATCGCGCCGAGCATGGCGAAGCCGAGCAGCGCGCTCATCGCGGACGCCAGCGAGAAGTTGCGCACCTTGAACACGTGCAGCGGCATCATCGGCTCCGCCGCCCGGCCCTCCACCAGGAAGAACGCGCCGATGGCGAGAATCGAGATGGCTCCGAGCCCGAGGATCTGCCAGGAGGTCCAGCCGTACTGGGTGCCGCCCCAGGTGGTCAGCAGCACGATCGAGGTGGCGCCGATGGCGATGACGACCGCGCCCAGGTAGTCGATCGTGTGCTTGATCACCTTGCGCGGCAGGTGCAGCGTGAGGAACAGGTAGATCAGCGCGGCGCCGCCGATCGGCATGTTGATGTAGAAGATCCAGCGCCAGCCCCAGCTGTCGGTGATGGCGCCGCCGACCAGCGGGCCGGCGATCATGGCCAGCGTCATCGCGGCCATCATGTAGCCCATGTACTGGCCGCGCTCGCGCGGCGAGACCATGTCGCCGATGGTGGCGATCGCGCCCACCATCAGGCCGCCGGCCCCAAGGCCCTGCAGCGCGCGGAACGCGATCAGCATGTTCATCGAGGTGGACAGCCCCGACAGCGCCGAGCCGATCAGGAACACCACGATGGCGATCATCAGCCAGCGCTTGCGGCCGTACTGGTCGCCGAGCTTGCCGTACAGCGGCGTGGTGACGGTGGAGGCGAGGATGTAGGCGGTGACGACCCAGGACAGGTGGTTCAGCCCGTGCAGGTCACCGACGATGCGCGGCAGCGCGGTGGACACCACGAGCTGGTCGAGCATCGCGATGATCAGCGCCAGCAGCAAGCCCGGCAGGACGATCAGCACCTCACGGCGCGGTCCGTTGGTAACCTGCGCCGACGCCGCCGTCGCCTGGTTGTCGGTCATCTGCTTCCCGCTCCTCGTCTCGTCCCGCCCGTACCGGCCGCCTACCCGACAACGCCGGAGGCAGCCGCGCAATGCCCGTCTCAGCCAGGCGATTCCCGTCCAGGGAGAACCTCACCCGTGCCCACCGGGTCCGCCCGTCATGCGGTAGATGCCCAGGTTCTGCGGTGCGGCGACTTCCTACTTACTTGCCGACCGGCTAGCATCCATCCAAGGGCTACAGTATGCTGCTTACTAACCGGCCGTCAAGTAGATTACGCCGGCGGCAGAGAAGGCAGGAACGCGACCCATGAGTGAGCCAGCGCGCTCGCACCGCGAGCACCGGGACACCAGGTCCCGGCTGTGCCAGCTCGCTCTTGAGCTCTTCGCCGAGCAGGGCTACGAGAAGACCTCGCTGCGCGAGATCGCGGAGCAGCTCGGCGTCACCAAGGCCGCGCTTTACTACTACTTCAAGTCCAAGGAAGACATCGTCCGCAGCCTGGTCGAGGACTACTTCACCGCCATCGACGACCTCATCGCCTGGGCCAAGGACCGGCCGCGGGACCGGGAGACCAGGGCCGAGCTGGTGCGCAGGTACCTGGACATCGTCGCCGACGGCAGCGAGGTGTTCAAGATGCTGCAGCAGAACCAGGCGGCGGTCAGCGGCCTGGCGGCGGCCAAGGAGCGCGGCGAGCTGTTCAGGGAGCGGATGGACGCGCTGGTCGCCCTGCTCACCGGCCCCGATGCGCCGCTCGCCGACCAGCTCAGGGCGGCCTCCTGCCTGATGGCGATCAGCGTGGGCTGCCTGCACTTCCGCGACCGGGCCGACGACCCTGCCCAGCTGCACGACGCGGTGCTCGAGGTGGCGCTCGGCCTGGTCGACCCGATCCCGGTGCCCTAACCGGCGGGGACGGCCGCGGTCGCGCGGACCAGCGGCAGCATCCGGTACGGCACCGGGGTGTCGAGCACGATCACCGTCGAGGTGCGCAGCACCCCGGCGACCTCCACGATCGCGTCGATCACCCGCTGCAGGTCGGCGTTGCTGCGCGCCACCACCCGGCAGAGCATGTCGCCGGCCCCGGTGATGGTGTGCGCCTCGAGTACCTCGGCGATCATCGCCAGCCGGGCCGCGACCGGATCGTGCCCGCCCGCCTGCCTGATCTCCAGCGTGACGAACGCCATCACCCCGTGATCGAGCGCGGCCGGGCTGACATCGGGCCCGTAGCCGCTGATCACCCCGCGCGCCTGCAGCCGGTCCAGCCGCGCCTGCACGGTGCCGCGCGCGACCCCGAGCCGCCGCGACGCCTCGAGCACGCCGACCCGCGGCTCGGCGGTGAGCAATTCGATGAGCCGGGCGTCAAGCTGGTCAAGCACGGCTGTCAACTGTAGCAGACTGTACAGCCCTACCAGAGAAGGAACGAAGGTCCTAGGCAAATTGCCTAGGACAGAGGCGAGCAGTTGCACAGCTTGCCCTGCTGGCCGATGCTGCCTGAAACACCCGGTGCAGCCCACAGCTGCCGGGCCAGCCGACCGCCGGACGGAGATCCGCGATGACCGCAGAAGCGCCGCACCGCCTGCACGCACCCACCGACGAGTTCCCAGTCACCGGCATGGACGCCGTCGTCTTCGCCGTCGGCAACGCCAGGCAGGCGGCGCACTACTACTCCGCCGCCTTCGGCATGCGCTGCGTGGCCTACCGCGGGCCGGAGACCGGCTGCCGCGACGAGGCTTCCTACGTGCTCGAGTCCGGCAACGCCAGGATGGTGTTCCGTGGCCCGGTGCACGCGGGCACCGCGCTCGGCGCGCACGTGGCCGCGCATGGTGACGGCGTCATCGACCTGGCCATCGGCGTGCCGTCGGCGGCGGCGGCCTACGACTACGCGCTGGCGCACGGCGCCAGGGGGCTTGCCGAGCCGCGCGTGCACGAGGACGAGCACGGCAAGGTCGTGCTCGCGGCCATCGCCACCTTCGGGGACACCAGGCACACGCTGGTGCAGCGCAGCGACTATGCCGGCGCCTACCTGCCCGGCTACGTGCTGTCCGGCCCGGTGGCCGCGCCGGTGGGACCGTTCTTCACCGAGATCGACCACTGCGTCGGCAACGTGGAACTCGGCAAGATGAACGACTGGGTGGAGTTCTACCACCGGGTGATGGGCTTCACGAACATGAAGGAGTTCGTCGGCGACGACATCGCCACCGAGTACTCGGCGCTGATGAGCAAGGTGGTCGCCGACGGCGGGCGCAAGGTGAAGTTCCCGATCAACGAGCCGGCGGCCGGCAAGAAAAAGTCCCAGATCGACGAGTACCTGGAGTTCTACGGCGGGCCCGGCGTCCAGCACATCGCGCTGACCACCGACGACATCGTCGGCGCGGTCCGCGGCATGCGCGCGGCCGGGGTCAGGTTCCTGGACACGCCAGACAGCTACTACGAGGCGCTCGGCGAGTGGGTCGGCGACACCAGGGTGCCGCTCGAGGAACTGCATGAGCTGAAGATCCTGGCCGACCGGGACGAGGACGGCTACCTGCTGCAGATCTTCACCCAGCCGGTGCAGGACCGGCCGACGGTGTTCTTCGAGCTGATCGAGCGGCACGGCTCGCAGGGCTTCGGCAAGGGCAACTTCAAGGCCCTGTTCGAGGCCATCGAGCGGGAGCAAGAGCGCCGCGGCAACCTGTAGCCGCACGTTTGCGGTTTTGGTGTCGCTGGAGCGACACCAAAACCGCAAACGTCATTGGGGCGCCTGGGCACCGGCCCGGCGGGCCGCAGCCGCGGGTACTGTGGTGATCACCGAACAGCAGGCCAGCGCCCCCGGCACAGCGCGATCAGCCAGCACAGGGGTCGTTCCCGTCATCGAAAGGGTCATCGGTCGATGACGCAGCACTACGAGCAGGACGCCCAGCCTGCCTCCGCGTTGCCCGCGGCTCAGCCGTCGCCGTACCCGCAGCCTGGGCAAATGCCCGAGGCCTATCCCGCGCCGCCGCAGCCGGGCCGGCCAGGCTTCGGCGCGGCGCCGGGCCAGGGCCGCCGCGGCCCGGCCTATG
>JASHQL010000276.1 GCA_030039155.1 Streptosporangiaceae bacterium
CGAGGCGCTGGCTCATGCCGAGCGAGAAGGTGCCAGCCCGCCGGTCCGCGACATCCTTGAGCCCGACCAGGTCGAGCACCTCGGCCACCCGGCTCGCGGCGAGGCCCTGGGTCTGGGCAAGGAACAGCAGGTGGTTGCGCGCGCTGCGGCCCGGGTGCACCGACTTGGCCTCGAGTAGCGCGCCGACCGTCCGCAGCGGGTCGGTGAGCTGGGCGTACGCCTTGCCGTAGATCGTCGCGGTGCCGCTCTGCTGCCGGTCGAGCCCGAGGATCAGCCGCATCGTGGTCGACTTGCCAGCGCCGTTGGGGCCGAGGAACCCCGTCACCCTGCCCGGCTCCACCTGGAACGACAAGTGATCGACGGCGAGATTCTCGCCGTAGCGCTTGGTCAGGTCACGAGCTTCGATCATCGCGAATCCCTCGTGCGGACGGTGCCACGTCGAGTGGCGAGGTCTTAACCTAGCAAGGTTGCCCGGCGGCTGCGAACGGCGTGTGCTCGGGCCTGGTCAGCCGTGCACCGGCGGCATCACGTACAGTGCTGCGGAGAATGGCCGAGTCAGCGCAGTATCCCCAGCCGCCAGCCGGATCCCCGTCCGGCGGTGCCCGGCACTCCAGGGTGCCCGGAACCGGCCGGCGGTTGCTCATCGCCCTGGCGGTTGCGCTGGCCGGCGCCCTGCTCGGGCTGGTCGCGGGAGTGGTCTGGGCGGCGGTGGCGCCGCGGGTGGTGTACCAGGTGGCGGCAGGCTCGCCGCGCGAGGCCTTCGTGGTGAGCTCGGAGCCGACAGCATTCTTCGCGGCCGACGCCTGGTTCTGCATCATCGGGCTTGCCGGGGGCGCCGTGCTCGGCCTGCTCGGCTACCTGTTCGCGGTGCGGCGGCATGGCGCGCTGCCGATGCTCGGCATCCTGGCGGGCGCCGTCGCGGCCGCGTTCCTTGCCCGCTGGATCGGCCAGCAGTCCGGTTACAACACCTTCTACCACCTGCTCGCCACCGTGCGGCCCGGCACGCTGCTCAAGGCGCCGATCGTACTCGGCTCGCGTGGCGCGCTCGCGTTCTGGCCGCTCGCCGCGGCCGCCGTGGTCGGCGCGATCGAGCTGGTCGCCGGCATGCACGCACGGCGGCAGCCGGCCCGCTATCGCTAGCCAGCTACCGTCGGGTCAGTCCGGCACGGCCGCCATCGCGGCGCCCACGATGCCGGCGTCATTCAGCATGCCGGCCGGCACGATCTCGGCGCGCAGCCCGGTGAGCAGCGGCAGGAACTTCTCGGACTTCTTGCTGATCCCGCCGCCGATGATGATCAGCGCGGGGGAGAGCAGCGCCTCCATGTGCTCGAGGTACTCATCGACGCGGCCTGCCCACTTGCCCCAGCTCAGGTCGCCTTCCTCCCTGGCGTGCTCAGACGCCCGCTTCTCCGCGTCCTTGCCGCGGATCTCGACGTGCCCGAACTCGGTGTTCGGGACCAGCACGCCGTCGATGAACAGCGCGCTGCCGATGCCGGTGCCGAGCGTCAGCATGAGCACTGTGCCGTTCCTGTCCTTGCCCGCGCCGAACCGCATCTCCGCCAGGCCCGCCGCGTCCGCGTCGTTCAGCACCGTCACGTTGAGCTTGGTCGCGCCGCCGAACGCGTCGGCGGTCTGCACGCCGACCCAGCCGGGATCGAGGTTCGGCGCCGTCAGGATCTGCCCGTTCGCCACCACGCCGGGGAACGTGCTGCCCGCGGGGCCGGTCCAGTCGAACCCCTTGACCAGTTCCGCGACCACGTCAAGGACCGCCTCTGGGGTGGCCGGATGCGGCGTGGCAATCTTGCGCCGCTCGGCGAGCAGCGTGCCGGTAGCGGTGTCGACCGGAGCGGCCTTGACGCCAGTGCCGCCGATGTCGATGCCAAGCACCTGAGCCATGCAGTCCTCCGTGACAAACCGGTCGGTCGATGCCGTCGGCACCAGCGTAAGCAATGATCGTTCCCCGCTGTTCACCGCCGCGCCTGCTGGTTGCGGTTGACTGGAGCGGCGGCGGGACAGGCCGGACGCGGCAGGCAGGAGCGCGCATGGAGCGTGTGGTGATCGTCGGCGGCGGCGTGCTCGGGGTGATGCACGCCGCGCTGGCGCGCCGCCGCGGCCTTGCCGTGGTGCACCTGGAACGTGAGGCAGCCGCCCGCGGCGCGAGCGTCAGGAACTTCGGCCTGATCTGGGTCAGCGGCAGGGCGGCCGGGCAGGAACTTGACCTCGCACTGCGATCGAGGGCGCTGTGGCAGGAGCTGGCCGGGCAGATCCCCGGCACCGGCTACCGGTCCGCCGGCTCGCTCACCCTGGCCGCCGATGACGCAGAGCTGACCCTGCTCAAGCAGGCCGCAGCTTTGCCCGACGCGGCCGAGCGCGGCTTCGAGCTGCTCGACCCGGCAGGCGTGCGCGCGGCGAACCCGGCGGTGGCCGGCCAGGTCACCGGCGGACTGCTCGGCAGGCTCGACGCGATCGTCGAGCCTCGGCTGGTGCCCTCGGCGGTCACCGGGCAGCTGCGCGCCACCTCCGGCGCCGGCCATTACGACTGGCTGCCAGGTCACGAGGCGGTGGAGGTCGCGCCGCACGCCGTGCGCGACCACACCGGCCGCTGGCACCGCGCCGACCTGGTCGTGCTGTGCACCGGCGCGGCGCACACCGGCGTGGCCGGGCCGCATCTGGCGGGCTACCACCGGCCGCCGGTGCGCCGGGTGCGCCTGCAGATGCTGCAGACCGAGCCGCTGCGGGTCAGCCTGGCCACCGCGATCGCCGACGGCGACTCGCTTCGCTACTACCCGGCCTACGACCTGCCAGGCCGCCAGCGGCTGCCGCCGCAGCCGCCGGTGGCGGCCGCGGCTGCCGCGCAGCTGCTGCTGGTGCAGCGCCTCGATGGCAGCCTGACCATCGGTGACACGCACGAGTACGACGAGCCGTTCGCGTTCGACGTGGATGAGGCCGCGTACCAGCATCTGCGTGCCCGTGCCGAGCTGCTGCTCGGCTGCGCGCTGCCGCCGACCAGGCGCCGCTGGGCCGGGGTGTACAGCCAGGCGACGACCGGGGAGCTCTATCACCGCAGCCAGGTAGCGCCTGGCGTGCTGCTGGTCACCGGGCCTGGCGGCCGCGGCATGACGATGGCGCCGGCCATCGCCGAGCAGACATTCGGCTGACCGCGGCGGCCGGCCGCGAAAGGATGGTGACGATGACGCAGATAACGACCGCCTGCCTGGACATGGCCGGCACCACGGTGGCCGACGACGGCAGCGTGCTTGCCGCGTTCGCCGACGCGATGGCCGAGGCCGGCATCCCGGCTGACGGCCCTGGTCACGAGCGCGCGGTCACGATCGTGCAGCAGACCATGGGCCAGTCGAAGATCGAGGTCTTCCGGCTGATCCTCGGCGAGGAGGAACTGGCCAGGCGGGCGAACTCGGCGTTCGAGCGCAGCTACGCGGCCGGGGTGGCGCGCGGCCTGGTGCGCCCGCTGCCCGGCGCGGCGGAGACCATCATGGCGCTGCGGGCGGCCGGCATCCAGGTCTGCCTGGCTACCGGGTTCTCCCCGCAAACCCGCGATGCGGTGCTCGATGCGCTTGGCTGGCGGCCGCTGATCGACCTCGCGCTGTCACCGGCCGACGCCGGCCGCGGCAGGCCGTGGCCTGATCTGCCGCTGACCGCCCTGCTGCGGCTCGGCGGCGGCGCGGTCAGCGAGCTGGCGGTGGTCGGCGACACCGCCAGCGACGTGGAGTCCGGGCTGCGGGCCGGGGCCGGCCTGGTCGCCGGGGTGCTGACCGGCACCGGCACCGAAGCGGACTTCGCGGCGGCGGGTGCGCCGCACGTGCTGGCCTCGGTCGCGGGCCTGCTCCCGCTGCTCGGCCTTGGCCCCGGAGGCGGTGCGGCCACGCCGTAGGCTGGCGGGCTATGAGCGCCAGCCCCGCGAAGCGGCAGGTCATCAAGCTCCGGCTGAGCCGGCCGCAAGAGATGTTCGAGCTGCCGCAGACCGACTTGTTCTCTGAGTACCGGAATTTCCTGACCGGCGTTGATTTCTGCCTGAGCGAGCTGCGTGGCCGGTGGCCGCTGCGGCCGGTCAAGCTGGAGATCGAGCTGCCGGCCGGGCAGGTCGACGCCGGCCTGGCCGACCGGGTGGCCAGGACGCTGCGCAGGTACTGCCAGTACCGGGTCAGGTATAACCGCCATGAGGCTCGCGCGCAGCGCTACGGCGGAGTCAGCGCACTGGCGATCGGCCTGCCGCTCTGCGCCGTCGGGCTGGCGCTGACCGTGGCGGCAACCGAGGTGCAGCCGGGCAGCGGCATCCCGCACGTGATCACCGATACGCTCGGCTGGGTGCTGGTCTGGCTCGGGTTGTGGTTCCCGTTCGACCAGATGATCTTCTATCCGTTGTCCTACAACAGGGAGAGCCGCGTGCTGCGCACGCTGGGGGACGCCGAGATCGAGGTTGTCGCGACGTGAGCACGCTGCCGGCTACCCCGGTGCTGCAGGTGAATGACTGGCTGTGGCTGAAGCTCGAGACGTTCCAGCCGACCGGCAGCTTCAAGGTGCGCGGCTTCCTGCATGCGGTCGGCGGGCTGACCGAGGCCGAGCTGCGCGCCGGGATCGTCACGGTCAGCGCAGGCAACGCGGCGCTCGCCGCCGCGTACGCGGCCAAGATGGCCGGCGTCGGCTGCACCGTGGTGATGTTCGACACCGCGCCAGCGGCCAAGCGGGACGGCGTGCTGGCGCTCGGCGCACGGGTGCTGTCCTGGCCGCGGGACAGGCTGCTTGGCTGGATGACCGAGCGGGGCTGGCAGGGCATGCCCGAGCACTTCATCCACCCGTTCGCCGACCCAGCGGTGATCGAGGGTCACGGCACGCTGGCGGCTGAGCTGGTTGACCAGGTGCCGCAGGCGCGCCGGGTGCTGGTCGCGGTCGGCGGCGGCGGCCTGGCCTCCGGCATCGGCCAGGTGCTGCACGCAAGGGGTGAGCCGGTCGAGGTGATCGGGGTGCAGTCGAGCGGGTACCCGATGTGGCCGCGGACGTTCGCCGAAGGCGAGCCGCCGGCGCTCACGCCGGACACCATCGCCGACGGCACCACCGCGCCGTACGACCCGTCGATGCGTGACCGGCTGCGCACCGCCGTCGACCGGTGGATCGAGCTGCCGGAGCCGCGGCTTCGGTCGGCCGTCGCCGAGCTCGCGGTCAGGCACAAGGTGGTCGCCGAAGGCGCCGGCGCGCTTGCCTACGGCGCGGCCGCGACACTGGCCGGCGGCGAGCCGACGGTGGCGATCGTGTCCGGCGGGAACATCGACGCCGGCCTGCTGGCCGGCTTGCTGACCGGGACCTAGCAGTCAGGCTCTGGGCCAGCTCACCGGCAGGATGACGTTCCGGTCTGAAGCCGTGCCCGCGCCAGCGCCGCCAGCTTCGGTGATGAACTCGCGGACCTGCCAGTCGTTGGCTGACAGCTCCCTGGCCAGCGCCGCGAGATCGGCTGGATCGCCGCTGCCCTGGTATCCGGCAGCTCCCGCGGTGTCCAGCACCGAGCACGCGATCGCCAGCCCGGTGCCGGTCTGCAGCAGCTCGACGATCCTGGCCTGCTGCGGCCAGTCGATGTGCGAGGCGGTGGTGACCTGCCAGAACCCTGGCGCGGTGCCGTCGGTGATCGCGGTGATCGCGTGCACGTGGGTGTGCCCGTTCAGCCAGGCCACCACGCACGGGTGCGCGAGCAGCAGGGCACGCAGCTCGGCGGCCAGGATCCGGCGCTCGGCATCGGCCGGCCTGGCGTCGTTGACCAGCGTCTCCAGCGGATGGTGGCTGAACAGCAGCACCGGGCGGCTCGCGCACGCGGTCAGCTCGGCCTCCAGCCAGCGCAGCTGGCTGACGTCGATCGAGCCCTGCCAGCCGCCATGCGGGTTCACCGTGTCCAGCACCAGGCAGCGCACGATGCCGTGATCGAACCCGTAGTACGCGGTGCCGTCGGCCAGGTTCCGCTCGCCGTAGCCGTGCCCGACCGGCAGCCCGCTGGTGGTGAAGTGCTCCCTGACATGCGCGGCCCGGCCGACCGTGGCGCGGCCAGGGTCGGCGGTCACCGCCAGTTGGGTGCCGTGCGCGAGCAGCGCCAGCGCGTCGGCTTCGGCCGCCTCGAAGCTGGCGATGATCTCCGCCGGGTCGATGCCGGCTGGCGGCGTGAGCAGCTTGACGGTGCCGAGCGGGAACTCGGCCAGCCAGCCCTCGGGCGGCACCGTGCCCTGCAGCATGTTGTCGTGGTTGCCGTGCACCGCATACCACGGCATGCCCACGCCCACGGCGCTGAACGGCCGCCTGGCAGCGGCCAGGATGCCGGGCAGCACCGGAAAGCCGTACAAGCTGCGCGGCAGGTCAGGGCTGCCGCCTTCCGGGTGCCAGTAGTGCTCGTCCTCGACCTCGGGGCTGGCCACCCCCTCGTACCGGCTCAGGTCGCCAGAGTCTGGCACCACCTGCCGTCCGTCGAGCAGGTCGATGTAGCTGCGCAGCTCGTTGAGCTGGCAATTGTCGGTCGCATCGCCGGTGACCACGGTGAGGTCGAGCGGCGCGCCGGACAGCGGCGCGCGGCCGGCCGAGCGGACGGCCCTGACCATGGCCTCTGCCACCTGGTAGGTGAACAGCTCATGCGCGCGGTAGGTGCCGATGATGCCGACGGTCTCCCGCAGCGCCGAGCCAGGGTCGCTGAACCGGTCGACGAGCTCAGCACGGCCCGGTGACTGGTGATCCATGATGTGGGTGTCGGACAGGTGCGCGAGGACCAGCAACGGGGTGGCCGACCGCAGCCAGGCCGCTGGCAGGCTGCGGTCGGCAAGCTCGTCCCTGATCGCGTGCTGCTCGCCGTCCGCGTGCGCCAGCTTGCGGTAGCCGCCCTCTTCCGGCTCGCCCGGTATCAGCCGGCCCCGCGCAGTGGTCACGCGGCAGCGGCCCTCGCGGTGACCAGCACCGGGTCTCCTGGCAGGGTCACCTGAACCGACATGCCGGGCTGCAGCTCGGCGGCAACCGTGCTCGGCTGGTCCACCTTGACCGGGAGCGCGCCGGACAACAGCACGCTCACCCTGGTGACCGAGCCGAGGAACGTGCGGTCGGTGACGATGCCGTTGCCGCCTGGCTGCGCGCTGATCTGCAGCCCTTCCGGCCGCACCAGCACGTCCACGGCCCCGGCCAGGCCGACCGGATGCCCCTGCACGGGCAGCACGCCGCCGAGCACTTGCACCTGATCGCTGCCTTCCATCGTGCCGGGAAGCCGGTTCATCGTCCCGACGAACTCTGCCACGAACGCGGTTGCCGGGCGAGCGTACAGCTCACTCGGCACCGCGATCTGCTCCAGCTTGCCGTCCTTCATCACGCCAACCCGGTCGGCCATGGACAGTGCCTCCTCCTGGTCGTGGGTCACGAACAGGGTGGTGGTGCCGAGCCGCTGCTGCAGGTTCCTGATCTGCTCGCGTAGCTGCAGCCGGACCTTGGCGTCGAGCGCGGACAGCGGCTCGTCGAGCAGCAGCACCCGCGGCTCGACCGCCAGCGCCCTGGCCAGCGCGACCCGCTGCTGCTGGCCACCGGACAGCTGGTGCGGGTAGTGCTTGGCGTGATCGGACAGCCCGACCAGGTCAAGCAGATCGCCGGCCCGCTGCTTACGGTCGCCCGCGCTCTTCTTGCGCATCCGCAAGCCGAAGCCGACGTTGTCGAGCGCCGACATGTTCGGGAACAGGCTGTAGCTCTGGAACACCATGCCCATGTCGCGCCTGGCCGCGGGCACGTGCGAGATGTCCTTGCCGTCGACCGTCACCAGCCCGGTGTCGGCGGTCTCGAACCCGGCGACGATCCGCAGCGCGGTCGTCTTGCCGCAGCCGGACGGGCCGAGCAGCGCGACTAGCTCGCCCGGCGCGAGGTCGATGGACAGGCCGTCGAGGGCGCGAACCGTGCCGAAACTACGGCTGAGGCCTTCCAGCGTCACCGGCGCGCCCGGCCCGGCTGGCTGCCCGTCGGCTGCGGCGCCGGCCGAGGCCGTGCGTGCCGCTGCAGGAGTGGTCATGCTGGCTCTCTCACGTTGGGGCCGGAAGCGGACCTGGCCACGCTGAACAAGGTCACCTGGCTGGCGCCCGCCCGCTTGCTGCGCCTGCTGCTGAGCGTGACGATCAGCATCAGCAGCAGCCACGTCACGAACAGGGAGAACAGCGAGGCGGCCACCGAGACCGGCCCGCTGCCCTGCTGGAAGGCGACGATCCACACCGGGAACGTCTGGTAGAGGTCAAGGCTGGCCATGGTGAACTCGCCGAGC
>JASHQL010000277.1 GCA_030039155.1 Streptosporangiaceae bacterium
TAGTCACGCAGCGCGAGCACCTCGGCGATGTGCTCGTCCGGCTGGAACGCCAGCAGGTTCGCGACGTGCTGCCCGCGAGCATCCCGGCCGGCGTCCGGCAGCTCGTAGGCCTTGGCCCGGTACACCCGGCCCTTGTTGGTGAAGAACAGGATCCAGTGGTGCGTGGTGGTCACGAAGAAGTGATCGACGATGTCGTCGGTGCGCAGCGTCGCGCCCCTGACGCCCTTGCCGCCCCGGCGCTGCGCCCGGTACAGCTCGGTCTTGGTGCGCTTGGCGTAGCCGCCGCGGGTGATGGTGACCACGACGTCTTCCTCGGCGATCAGGTCCTCGACCGACATGTCGCCGTCGTAGGCGACGATCTCGGTGCGCCGGTCGTCGCCGTACTTGGCGACGATCTCGCCGAGCTCGGCGCCGACGATTTCCCGCTGCCGCTCTGGCGAGGCAAGGATTGCCTCGTACTCGGCGATCTGCCCCATCAGCTCTTCGTACTCGTCGACGAGCTGCTGCCGCTCGAGCGCCGCCAGCTTCCGCAGCTGCATGTCCAGAATCGCCCGCGCCTGGATCTCATCGATGTCAAGCAGCTCGATGAGGGCCTCTTGCGCCGCCGCCGCCGAGTCGCTGGCCCGGATCAAGGCGATGACCTCGTCGATCTGGTCGATCGCCTTGAGTAGCGCACGCAGGATGTGGGCACGCTCCTGGGCCTTGCGCAGCAGGTACCTGGTGCGCCTGACGATGACCTCGATCTGGTGCATGACCCAGTACCGGATCATCTGGTCAAGGCGCAGCGTCCGCGGCACCCCGTCGACCAGCGCGACCATGTTCGCGCCGAACGTGTCCTGCAGCTGGGTGTGCTTGTAGAGGTTGTTCAGCACCACCTTCGCCACGGCGTCGCGCTTGAGCGTGATCACCAGCCGCGTGCCCACCCGCGCGCTGGAAAAGTTGTCGACGCTCGCGATGCCCGGGATCCGGCCGTCGTTCGCCACTTCGGCGATCTTCCTCGCCAGGGAGTCGATGTTGACCTGGAACGGCAACTGGGTCGCGACCAGCACGGTGCGGCCCTTGCGGTCCTCCTCGACCTCGACCACGGCGCGCATGGTGATCGACCCGCGGCCGGTCCGGTACGCCTCCTGGATGCCGCGGCGGCCGACGATCTGGGCCGCTGTCGGGAAGTCAGGACCCTTGACCCGCTCGAGCAAGGCCGCGAGCAGTTCCTCGTCGGTGGCGTCGAAGTGCTGCAGGAACCACTGCACGCCGTCGTTCAGCTCGCGCAGGTTGTGCGGCGGGATCTTGGTGGCCATTGCCACCGCGATCCCTTCAGACCCGTTCACCAGCAGGTTCGGGAACCGCGCAGGGAGCACAACCGGCTCGGCCGACCGGCCGTCGTAGTTCTCCCTGAAGTCGACGGTCTCCTTGTCGATGTCCCGCAGCATCTCCATGGCCAGCGGCGCCAGCCGGCACTCGGTGTAGCGCATGTGGGCGGGCGGATCGTCGCCTGGAGAGCCGAAGTTGCCCTGCGGGTCGATCAACGGCAGCCGCATTGACCAGGGCTGAGCCATCCGCACGAGCGCGTCATAGATCGCGCTGTCGCCGTGCGGGTGGTAGCTGCCCATCACGTCGCCGACCACCCTGGCGCACTTGAAGTAGCCGCGGTCCGGCCGGTAACCGCCGTCGTACATCGCGTACAGGATGCGCACGTGCACCGGCTTGAGGCCGTCCCGCACGTCGGGCAGCGCCCGGCCGACGATGACCGACATCGCGTAGTCGAGGAAGCTGCGTTGCATCTCGACCTGGATGTCGACTGGCTCGGTACGACCCTCTCCCTCGACCGGCGCTTCCGCTTCCAAGTCAGGCACTCGCCCAGTCCTTCCCTCTACGCACTGATCACGCGCGGCCGGCGAGCGGCACCGGCTGCGCGGCTTGTCGTTCCCGTCCTAAATGTCGAGGAACTTGACGTCCTTGGCGTTGCGCTGGATGAACGCGCGCCTGGCCTCGACGTCCTCGCCCATGAGCACGGTGAACAGCTCGTCTGCCTGCGCGGCGTCGTCGACGGTGACCTGCCTGAGCACCCGCTTAGCCGGGTCCATCGTGGTGGCCCACAGTTCCTTCGCGTCCATCTCGCCCAGGCCCTTGAAGCGCTGCACGCCGTCACGCGGCCGCGGGTCCTTGCGGCCCTCGGCGATGCCGGCCTCGATGACCGCGTCGCGCTCCTTGTCGGAGTACGCGTAGCCGGGGTCGACGTTGCGGCCGTCCCACTTGATCTTGTAGAGCGGCGGCTGCGCCAGGTACACGTGGCCCGCCTCGATCAGCGGCTTCATGAACCTGAACAACAGGGTCAGCAGCAGGGTGCTGATGTGCTGGCCGTCCACGTCGGCGTCGGCCATCAGGATGATGTGGTGGTAGCGCAGCTTGCTGATGTCGAACTCGTCATAGATCCCGGTGCCGAGCGCCGTGATCATCGACTGGACCTCGGTGTTCTTCAGCACCCGGTCGATCCTGGCCTTCTCCACATTGATGATCTTCCCGCGGATCGGCAGGATCGCCTGGAACCTTGAGTCGCGCCCGCTCTTGGCCGAGCCGCCGGCCGAGTCGCCCTCGACGACGTAGATCTCGCACTCTTCCGGGTCACCCGACTGGCAGTCGGCCAGCTTGCCCGGCATGCCCGCGTTGTTCATCATGCTCTTGCGGCTCAGGTCCCGTGCGGTGCGCGCCGCCTGGCGGGCCCGCTGGGCCTGGATCGCCTTGGTCACGATGGCCTTGGCGTCGCCGGGGTTGCGCTCGAACCAGTCGCCGAGCTGGTCGTTGCTGACCTTCTGCACGAACGTCTTGGCCTGGGTGTTGCCGAGCTTGGTCTTGGTCTGGCCCTCGAACTGCGGCTCGGACAGCTTGACGTGGATGATCGCGGTGAGGCCCTCGCGGATGTCCTCGCCGGCCAGGTTCTCGTCCTTCTCCTTCAGGTAGCCCTGCGCCCGCGCGTAGCGGTTCACCAGGGTGGTCAGCGCCGCCCTGAAGCCCTCCTCGTGGGTGCCGCCCTCGGCCGTGTTGATGGTGTTGGCGAAGGTGTGCACCGACTCGGAGTACGCCGACGTCCACTGCATCGCGATCTCGACGGAGATCCCTTGCTCCTCGCCGCCGAACTCGATGACGGTGTCGTGTACCGGCTCCTTCTTCGCGTTGATGTACCTGACGAAGTCGGCGATACCGCCGTCGTAACAGTAGGTGACGCTGTTCGGCTGGTCCTCGATCTGGTGCTCTGGCCGCTCGTCGGTGAGGGTGATGGCCAGGCCCCGGTTCAGGAACGCCATCTCCTGCAGCCGCCTGGACAGCGTCTCTACCGACCACTCGGTGGTCTCGAAGATGTCCGGGTCCGGCCAGAACGTGATGATCGTCCCGGTCCTGTCGGTCTTGGCGCCCTTGTGCAGCGGCGCGGTCGGCTCGCTCAGCCGGTAGGACTGGGTCCAGGTGAAGCCGTCTTTGAAGATCACCACGTCGAGCCCGGTGGCCAGCGCGTTGACGACCGAGACGCCGACGCCGTGCAGGCCGCCGGACAC
>JASHQL010000278.1 GCA_030039155.1 Streptosporangiaceae bacterium
CTGACCGCCGGTCAGCGCGGCCAGGCGGCTGGCGCAATGCTCGACCGTGGCGGTGTCACCGGCCCAGGCGGCGCCAATGCCGGTGGTGACGAACCACAGGTACGGAGTAGCGGCGACCGGCCGCGACAGCGGCTCGCCGAAGTCGGCGGTGCGCTGGGCGAGCCAGCCGCGGCGCTCGGCGTCGCTGCCCGCGAAGGCGAGCGCGGCGACATCCGACATGTCGCCGCCGTAGACCGCCCCTGGCATCGGCCCGGCGATCCGCGCCGCGCGGCTGCGCGCTATCACCGGGCCGACCGGCTCACCGGCTACCACGGCAGCCAGCGGTGTCACCGCGAGCACCACCGGGTGCGGCACCCCGGCCGGCGTGCCGAGCGGCAGGCCGATGCTGATGGACGCCCGGCGCCAGTCGCCCGCGATCCACTGCGCGAAGCCGAGCAGCGAGTGCAGCACGCCCTCGCCGAAACCCAGCGTCCCGTCCGCGATCCTGGCGGTGACCACGGCGAGATCGTCGACAGCCTCGCGGCTTGACCCCGTCAGGGCATACACCGACCCGCGCCAGGACAGCCGCACGAGCCCCGCTGCCGACGCCGCGAGGGTAGCCCGGTCGGTGCCGAGTTCGGACTCGAACCCCCACACGTCACCGGCGCCGGCCAGCTGCAGCTGAGCCTGCCCGTAGGCGAAGGTCAGGATGGCCTGCATGGCGGGATCTGGCCCGGCCGACCCGCGCGCGGCCTCCAGGTCAGGCAGCGCCTTGCTCGCGTCGCCCCCGGTGGCGACGACCGACCAGCCGCGCAGCACCCGGGCCCGGTACCCGTTGCGCGCCGACATCGCCGCGATGTCGGCATCGGTGAGCGGATCGAGCAGCTGCGCGGCCCTTACCCAGTCCTTGGTGGCCGCCAGGAGCTGCGCCGCCACGAGCCGCCGCTGCGGACTGTCCTCGGCGCCCTCCGCGACGTGCGCCGCGTGGTCCAGGTCATGGGCGAGGATCGCCTCGAAATCGGCGTCCAGCGACCGCCGCTCGGCTGCGCCCGGGTCGGCGGACAGCAGGGCCGCGTCATGCAGGAATCCCGCCGCCTCGCGATACTGCTGCCGGTCGTGCAGCAGGCCGGCCTGCGCCTCCAGGTCGCGGGCCAGCCCTTCGTCGGCCCCGGCGGACGCGGCCACCCGGTGCCGCAGGCGGTCACCGGCTGCTGGCAGCCGGGCCGCCGCCGCGCCGTGCAGCCGCCGCCGCTGCGACAGCGGGATGCCGTCATACACCGCCGCCCGGATCACCGCATGGTAGATGCGGATCCGCGGGACGGCCGCCAACTGCTCGGTCCGCACCAGCCCTTCGTCGCGCAGCACCATGGCTGCGGCGGTTGCGTCCGCGACGCCGCCGATGGCCGCCGCAATGCCGGCGTCGCTCCAGGCGTCGCCGAGGACCGCCAGCGCGCGCAGCAGCCGGGCGGCGTCGGGGTCAAGCCGGGCCACCCTGGCATCGAGGTGCACGGCCAGATCGGCCGGCGCGGGCAGCTGGCCGCGCGCGCCGAGCGCGGCAAGCTCCGCAGCAGAGTGTTCGCGCAACAGCGCGCGGATGAACAGCGGGTTGCCGGCTGTGTGCTCGCGGAGTTCCTCCGCGAGCTGCGGCGGGGCATCCGGCGCCAGCGAGCCCACCAGGTCGGCGACGGCCGCGGCGTCCAGGCCGTCGAGCCGGATGACGTGCCCCTGCGTGTCCACGACGCGCCGCCAGGCTGCGTGCCGACCGCCGAGCGGCCTGGCTGCCACCACCACGAGCAGCCGGTCCCCGGCGGCGCGCTGCACCAGGGCGGCGAGCGCGTCAGCCGACTCGCGGTCGATCCACTGCAGGTCGTCGGCTACCAGCGCGACCGGCCCGGTGAGCTGTAGCCGCTCGACAACCCGGCCGAGCAGCCTGGCGGCCTGCAGGGTGTGCTCCGGCAACGCCGACCCGTCGGCGAGCGCGCCCCAATCTCGCAGGAGCTGCAGGCGTTCGTCTTTGCCGCTTTCCTCGCCTACCGCCCGCAGCAGGTGAAATCCGTCAAGCCGCAGTGCCAGCTCGCCCAGCAGCGCGGTCTTCCCGTAACCGGATTCGCCCTCGACGCTCAGCAGGGCCGGCTCTCCGGCCCGCGCGGCCGCGATGGCGCCCTCGATCATCTCGAGCGCCCCGTCCGGCCAGCGCATTCACTTGCTCGTCTCCCGGCCGGCCGAACTGTCCATTTCGGCCAGTCGGATCAGCCGCGCCGTGCTCAACAGTGATAGTAACGGCCCGGCAGCCGGCCGGCCTGAGTCGAAGGACCCCGTCATGAAACCACTCAATCTCGTCATCGGCTTCGTCCCGCTGGCCATCTTCGCGGTCCTGGTGAGCTGGCTTGCCCTCGGCTGGGCCGCGGCCGCAGGCCTGGCGGCGGCCGTCATCCTCGTCGGCTTCACCGCTGCCCGCGGCGGTGTCAAGGTGCTGCCTGTCGCGCAGTCAGTGATCCTTGCCGCGTTCACCGTGGTCGGCTTTACCGTCGGGCATCACACCGCAACGACGTTCGCGCCGTACGCGCGCGGCGTAGCGAGCCTGGTCCTGGCCGGGTTCATCCTCGCCACCAGCTATCACTTCCCGTTCACCATGCAGTTCGCCCGCGGAAGCGTGCCAGAGCAGTATTGGCACAGCCCGCAATTCCTGGGCCTGAACCGCCGCCTGAGCCTGGTGTGGGGGCTCGCGGTGCTCGCTGTCGGAGCCGCGCACGCCGGGGCAGCGGCGGTCACGGGCGCCACGATCGTGCACTTCGTGCTCGACTGGGCCGTTCCCGCAGTTGCCATCTTCCAGGCCTATTCCGTCACGAAGCGCACGATCGCGCACAGCGGCCGGGCCCAGCAGTCCGGCAGCCCGAGTCAGGCTGCGGCTCCGCATGCGCACTGACGTAGTTCCATCGTCCGACGACCTGAACGCATCGGGAGAACGACCATGACCGAGACGACGCACACGATCACCAGCCCCGGCGCGGCGCTGAGCGCCGCCGAGCTTGACCAGCACGGCACCGCCTCGCACGAGGTGTACACGGCGGGCTTCTACCCCGGCAGCGGAGGGTGGGACTTCGCTGTCCGGTCGATCCTCGGCAAGTCGTCGCGTGGCGGGTCCGACCCCGGAGAGGTATTGGCTACCGTCGCTGCCGTGCAGCCTGGGGACCGGACCGGATGGTTCGAAGCCTGGATATCGCTCGGTGAGCGCGTGGCCGCGACAGCCGCGGCGTGCGCCGCCGCCGGCCGGCGGGTCAGCGCCGCCCGCGCGTACCTGCGCGCCGCGAACTACCTGGCGGTCGCCGTGAACTCGATCGACGGCCTGGGTGGTGACACGGACCGGCTGCTGCCTGCGTTCCGTGCCCACCGCGCGGCCTGGGAGGGCTTCGTGGCGAACACCCGCTGGCCCGTTGAGCGGGTCGACATCCCCTATGAGGGGTCGAGCATGCCCGGCTGGCTGTTCCGCCCGGACGACTCCGGCGCGCGGCGCCGGACGCTGGTCATGAACAACGGCAGCGACGGCTCGATCAGCGGATGCTGGTGCGAGGGCGCGGAGGGCGGCCTCGAGCGCGGCTACAACGTGCTGATGTTCGACGGCCCCGGGCAGCAGTCGATGCTGTTCGAGCGGGACGTCCCGTTCCGCTATGACTGGGAGAAGGTACTGACCCCGGTTGTCGACTTCCTTGCCGCCCGCGACGACGTCGACGCCTCGCGGCTCGCACTGT
>JASHQL010000279.1 GCA_030039155.1 Streptosporangiaceae bacterium
CTCGGCCGCTGGGGCGTCAGCACCGCGCAGGCCGACCGGCTGCTCGGCATCATCGAGCAGCGCTGCCTGACCGGCCGCAACGGCGCCGAATGGCAGGTCGGCACGGTCCGCGGGCTCAGCGACCGCGGTGCCGGCCGGGAGCAGGCGCTGCAGCAGATGACACAGCGCTACATCGAGCACATGCACACCAACGACCCGGTGCACACCTGGCCGGACGGCGGCTGACCAGGCCGCGGACTGAGTCCGCGCCGGCTGGCTGGGTATGTTGCTGAGCCATGACAGGCAACTCGGGCTGGCACCCGCGGCACCACGACCCGCTGTTCATCCTGGCCATGGATCACCGCGAGTCGTTTGGCCGGACCTTGTTCGACGTCAAGGACGACCAGCCAGACGCCGCCGAGCGCGCGGCGATGACCCAGGCCAAACAGCTGATCTACCAGGGCTTGCAGGTCGCGCTGCCGAAGGTGACGAGCGGCCGGATCGGCGTGCTGGTAGACGAGCGGTACGGCCACGGCGTCATCGACGCGGTCCGGGAAAGCGGAACTCCGATGGTGCTCGCGGTGCCGATCGAGGCAAGCGGGCACGACTGGTTCACCCTCGAATGGGGCGACCAGTGGCTCCGCCACGTCGAGACGGTCAGGCCCGATTACGCCAAGGTGTTGATCCGCGACAACCCGGACTTCGACCAGGCGCAGCGCGCCGGGCAGTTCGACCGGCTGGCGCAGGTGAGCGCACGGCTGCGGGAGGCCGGTGTGCCGCTGCTCTACGAACTGCTGGTGCCGGCCACCAGCGCGCAGCTCGGCCAGGCCGGCCAGGACGCAGCCGTCTACGACCGGGACATCCGGCCCGGCCTGGTCACGGCGGTGATCGCCGACAACTATGCCCGCGGCATCGAGCCGGCGCTGTGGAAGGTCGAGGGCCTGGAGACCGTCGAGGCCGCGCGGCAGGTGGCCGCGCAGGCGAAGGCCGGCGGGCACACCGCCGACCTGATCGTGCTGGGCCGGGACTCCCCGGCCGACCGGCTCGACCACTGGCTCGAGGTCGCCAGCCAGGTGGACGAGTTCGTCGGCTTCGCCATCGGCCGCAGCATCTGGGAGGACGCGGTGCGCGACTTCGAGGCGTCCGACCGCGGCGACGACGCGGCCAGCCGCGCCCGCGACCAGGTAGCCGAGCGCTACCTGGGCTTCATCGCGCACTGGCAGGCCTAGCGCCGCGCCCCAGCTCCGACGTTTGGAGTTTTGGTTGTACTGGAGTACCACCAAAACTCCAAACGTCAGGCTGCAGGCATGATGGCCGGGTGGAGCTGGAGCCGTACCGGGGTGAGCTTACGGCGTTTTGCTACCGGATGCTCGGTTCGTTCCACGAGGCCGAGGACCTGGTGCAGGAGACCATGTTGCGGGCGTGGAAGGCCCGCGATAGCTACGACAGCGCCAAGGCCTCGGTGCGGACCTGGCTGTACCGGATTGCCGCGAATGCCTGCCTGTCCGCGCTGGCCGGGCGCCGCCGGCGGCCGCTGCCGTCCGGGCTTGGCGCGCCGAGCGCTGATCCGGGGGCGGCACTGACGCCGGCGTTCGACATCCCGTGGCTGGAGCCGTTTCCTGACCCGCGGTTTGACCTGGCACTGCGGGCAGACATGCGACTGGCGCTGGTGGCCGCGATGCAGGTGCTGCCGCCGCGGCAGCGGGCGGTGCTGCTGCTGCGCGAGGTGCTCGAGTTCAGCGCCGCCGAGGTCGCGGTGCAGCTTGGCAGCACGGTCGCCGGGGTGAACAGCGCGCTGCAGCGGGCGCGTGCCGCGCTCGCCGGGGCCGGGGGCGGCGGGGAGCTGACCGAACCTGATGACCCGCAGGTCAAGGCGGTCATCGAGGAGTACGTGCGGGCGTTCGAGGCGGCGGACGTGCCGGCGCTGGTGCGGCTGGTCACCGCCGAGGCGGTGCTGGAGATGCCGCCGGCCCCGCTGTGGTACCGCGGCAGCCGCGACTACTGCCTGTTCATGCGCCGGGTGTTCGAGATGCGCGGCCAAGGCTGGGCGATGCGCTCGCTCACTGCCAACGGCCAGCCCGCGCTGGCCGCCTACGCGCCTGCGCCTGACGGCGGGCAGGTCCGGCATTCGCTGCAGGTCCTCACGGTCACCGGCGGCCTGGTGGCGCGCAACGTGGTGTTCGCCGACCCGCGCGTGTTCGAGGTGTTCGGCCTGCCAGAGCGGATCTCCGCCAGCTAACTGCGCCGGCCGCGATGAGTCCTGGCGCCGCCGCCGGTATGTACCGGTAGGCATCAGACCAGAAGGAGATCATCGTGGCCGTCATTGTCATTCAGTTCATCAGCCTGGACGGAATCGTCACCGACCCGGACGGCTCGGGCGGC
Organism: Streptosporangiaceae bacterium; assembly: GCA_030039155.1. Classification (GTDB taxonomy): domain Bacteria; phylum Actinomycetota; class Actinomycetes; order Streptosporangiales; family Streptosporangiaceae; genus JOPF074. The sequence continues at coordinate 2,362 of JASHQL010000279.1, forward strand.
ACTCCGGCCGGCGGCTGGGCGTTCCGGCACGGGCCAGCGGCGGTGGCCGGCGACAAATTCCGGCTCGGCAGCGCGCTCGACGAGGGCGTGCTGCTGCTGGGCCGGAAGACCTGGCAGCTGTTCTCCCGGATCTGGCCGGGCCGCACCGACCCGTTCTCCGCCCGGATGAACACCGCGGCGAAGCTGGTGGCCAGCCGGACCCTGGCCGACACCTCGGCGTGGGCGAATTCAAGCATTGCCGACGGCGACCTGATCGACGCGGTGCGGCGCGAGCCGCGTGACGTGATCGTCGCGGGCAGCCTGAGCGTCGTGCACGCGCTGATGGCCTGCGACCTGGTCGACGAGTACCGGCTGCTGACGTTCCCGACGATCCTGGGCAGCGGCGAGCGGTTGTTCCCGGCTGGCGGCCGGCCGTCTTACCTGGAGCTCGTGTCCGCCGGCCAGGCAGGTCCGGCGGTCCTGGCGCAATACCGCAGAGCGGTGTAGTAGAACCGTAGTCGTGCAAGTCGACGTGGACTGGATACACGGAGCTGAGCACATGCAGACGCAGCACGATGTCAGTCCGCAGGAGGCCAACGAGGCAGTCGCCGACATCGATGCGCTGTGGTTTGACCCAGGACCCGAGCAGTAAGTCCGGACGGAGCTTGCGCGTGATCGGCTTCAGCCACAGCAGGCGGGCTGTGCTGACCGTGATCTTGGTGCACCGAAACGACGGCGGATACTGGGGGCGCCAACGGATGGGAGTCCAATCCTTCGGCCAGGCGCAGCTATGAGGAGGGGAAGTGATGACCACCGACGATGCGCGCGCGGCGGTGGAGGCAGCCCAGGCCGAGTCGGAGGCCAGCCGTGGCCAGCCGCTTCCTGAGGAGGTGCACGGAGAGCGTCGCGGCCGCTCGGTCGTGCAGTCCGTGCGCCTGCCAGCGGCGGAGTTCGCCGAGATCGAGCAGATTGCGGCGCAGGCAAACGTGCCGGTGGGGGCACTGATCCGTGGTTGGGTATTGTCCGGCCTGGCCGCTGAGCGCGGGACGTCGCTCCGGGACGCTATCGAGCACCTCGCCGAGGAAGCACAGCGGCTTCGCCGGATGGCTGCCGTCAAAGACGTGGCATGACGCGGGCTAAGGGACCTTCACCTCGTGCCAGATGCCGCCGTTGAGGTTGAGGTCGTTGCCGTGTGCCACGCCAGGTCCGCCGTCACCGACGTAGGTGTACAGGGGGTGCCCGTCGTAGGTCGCCTGCAGCGTGCCGTTGGTGCGCTTGATGGTGCCGAACGTGCCTGGCACTCCAGGTGCGCTGGCCGGGCCGTTGACCGGCGGCCAGTACGCGGCGCATGACCCGTAGCACTTCGAGGTGGTCGGTGTGTCCGGCGCGAACCAGTACAGGGTGAGGCCCTTGGAGCTGGTCAGCACGCGGACCCCGCCGATGGTGGTGGTCTTCAGGCTGCCGCCGGCAACCGCTGCCGGACCGCTGGCGCCCGCGACCGCCACGCCGAGCAGCACGGCCGCGATGGCGGTCACGACGGCGGCCGAGCCGAGCAGCGCGGTGCGGGACGCGCGCATCCTGGCGGCCAGCTTGGCGGCCGCGCCAGCTTCTGGCGCCGCGCGGCCGGCTGCGGTCAGCACGAGCACGGCCAGCACCGCGAAGGTGGCGACCTCGATGACGCCCGCGACGATCCCCGCCGTCGTGCGGACCTCCTTGAAGCCGAACAGCCCGACCCACACCGACAGCAGGTAGCCGCCGAGCGTGCACACCGCGAATCCGGCCCCGGCCGCGGCGAGCAGCCGGTTCCCGGTGGCCAGCACGGCCAGTCCGAGCAGGAACGCGGCGATCACCTGGAGCAGGAACAGCCAGCCGATCGTCGGGATCGTGCGGTACCCGGTCAGGTACAGGTCAAGGTGGATGCCGCCGGTCGCCAGCAGCAATCCGGCCCCGATGACCCGCAGCGCCAGGCTGGCGGACCGGCCCGATGACGCCTGCTGTCGTTCCGTCATGACCAGCTGTCTCCCTGTCATGAACATGTTCACGTAGCCGCGCGCCCCAGGGTTCAGCATGCCGGGTTTGCGGGCGGGCCGGCGCCGCTGCCGCGATGTTACGATTTTGGCAGTGGCAGCACACCGCCTGCCCGCTTCCGAGCCACCTGCCGGCCCGCGCCGAGGCGGCAACGAGGACAAGGGTCTGCGACTCGCGGTTCTTTTGGTCATGCCGTCACCTAGGCGAGCAGACGCGGGCCGACTCGCCGGGAAGAACCGAACATGACCAGGAACAAGGCCCAGAAGACCGCGACCCGTCAGCGGATGGCGGCTACCGGCGAGCCATACAGCGTCGCCAGGAACGCGGTGCATGCCGAGCACATCGGCGGCGGGACTGCGCAGCCCGATGACGAGCTGCCCCCTGCCGACGAACTCGCGGACGAGCTGCCCGCTGACCAGCTGGCCCCCGACGAGCCGCCCGCTGACGACGAACTCGCGGAGCACGACGAACCGGACCAGGCAGCCGCCGAGCCAACCGGGCCGACTCCAGAGGAGCAGTACCTCGCCGAGGCCAGGGCTGCCGGGGTGTCGGGCGCGCAGCTCGGCGCGCTGCGTGCCGCCTTCCGGGCGG
>JASHQL010000280.1 GCA_030039155.1 Streptosporangiaceae bacterium
AGGCCTGGCCGGCCGGCTGGCGACGCGGTGTCCCGCCGGGGCAACACCGCGGCGCCGGGGGCCGGCGCCTGATGCGGCCGCGGATCGCGGTCGGGCCGCGGCAGCAAGACGCTGCCGTGCAGGCGGTGCGCGAGGGCGGCGGTGAGCTGGTCGGCATCGGTGCGCAGCCGGACGCCCTGGTCTGGCTCAACCCTGGCGACCTCGACGGCCTGCGCGCGGCGCTGGCCACGGCGGGCTCGGCTCGCTGGGTCCAGCTGCCGTTCGCCGGCGTGGAGAAGGTGGCGGCGGCCGGGATACTGACCGCAGACCGGGTCTGGACCTGCGCCAAGGGCGCGTACGCGGAGCCGGTGGCCGAGCACGCGCTGATGCTGGCGCTGGCGGGCCTGCGCCAGCTGCCGAGCCGGATCCAGGCGACGAGCTGGGGTGCGCAGGCCGGGCAGAGCCTGTATGACCAGCCGGTCACGATCCTCGGCGGCGGCGGCATCGCCAGCTCGCTGATCGGGCTGCTTGCGCCGATGCGCGCGGCGGTCACCGTGGTGCGCAGGAACCCGGCGCCGGTGCCAGGCGCGGTGCGGACGGTCCAGCTTGATCAGCTGCACCTGGCGGTTGCCGATGCGCTGGTGGTCTTCGTCGCGCTGGCGCTCACCCCGGCCACCATGTACATCATCGGCGCCGCCGAGCTGGCCGCGATGCGGCCAGATGCCTGGCTGGTGAACGTGGCGCGCGGCCGGCACGTGCGCACCGAGGCGCTGGTCGATGCGCTCACCGCCGGCGCGATCGGCGGCGCCGGGCTTGACGTGACCGACCCGGAGCCGCTGCCCGACGGCCATCCGCTCTGGCTGCTGCCGAACTGCATCATCACCCCGCACACCGCCGACACCGACGAGATGGTGGAGCGCATGCTGGCCAGCCGGATCGCCGGCAACGTCGCCAGGTTCGGGGCCGGCCAGCCGCTGCTCGGCCTGATCGACGTGGCGGCCGGCTACTAGGCCGGCGGCATGCTGGCCGCGATCACGGCGGCCATGCCCGCTCTTCGCGGTGCCGCGGAGCGCTCCAGTGCACCGGCAGGCCGTGCGCGGGCGAGGTGCCGAGTACCCGCCACCGGCCGCCTGGCCACGTGGTCAGGGCTACCTTGCACGGGCCGTCGCGCGACTGCTCCAGGTAGACATAGCCGAACCTGGCTGACGCGGTCGCTGTCGCGGCCAGCGCCTCGATCCTGGTTGCCAGGTCGGCGCGCTGCCCGGCGTCCAGGTACTGCCTGAAGATCGAGTGCCACAGCACCGTCCAGCTTCCTTCGGTGAGCGCGGCACTGGCCAGGGTTTCCGACGCGGACTCGCGGCGTAGCTCGGCCGGCACCTGGGCCGCCAGCTCGAGCGCACCGCGCAGCCGGCTGAGCCGGCCGGCCTGATCCGGCCAGACGTAGGCGGTCAGCTTCAGCTGGCCGGCCGCGGAGAGCGGATCGACCGGATCGAGGTCACCGCCGGTCCTGCTGATGACCTCGATCTCGGCGGCGGGCGGCGGCGAGCCCTGCCAGCCGCCGGTCAGCAGCACAGGCGAGCTGCGGTCACCGTAGCTGCCAGCGTCACCTGGCACACAGAAATGGTCGGCCCGAAGGTTCAGCCCGGCGCTGGCTCCGACCTCGATCAGGTGAATCGGCAGCTGAGCCTCGGCGGCCAGCTGGCGCAGCCCGCCGAGCAGGGCGGCCGCCCGGCCGACCTCGTTGGTCTGCGGCGGGTGATCAAGCCAGGTGCTGAGCTCGTCCCGGTGCTCGGCGAGGGTGTGCCGCAGCGCCTGCCAGCCGCGGGTGCTGCCCTCGGGCGGCACCGTGCCGCCGGCCGACGGGTAGCAGGCAGCCAGGTCGGGCGCGCGCCCGGACAGCGCCAGCGCGTGCGCGCCGCCGAGCATCCGCAGCGCCACCGCGCTCGGGCCGGGATCGGTGAGGTGACCGTCGAGAACGGCGGCGACCGGCCCGCCCGCCAGCAGGTCGGCGGCGGCGTGGTCGAGCAGGCCCGCGTACAGCGGGCTGCCGAGCGACCGGCAGGCCGCGCCCTGCAGGCGCAGCAACCTGGCGGTTCGCTCGGTGGGCGTCTCCTGCTTGATGGTCACGCCGGACACTATGGCAGGCCCGGCGCACGGGCCAGGCGCGCAGGCCTGGCGGCCCGCCGGCGGGCCGGTGCTCCAGCAGAGACGGGACGAGGCCCCTCCATGTATGAGATGGAGGGGCCTCGCGTGGTCTCACCGATTGTGCAGGCTTCCGATTGCTCGGCGGCCCGCACCAGAGAGGCCGTACCACTTGCTCTCCGTTAACCTGCGCGTCTTCCCGGTGTCCCGGACCTCTCGGTTGCCCGATCGGCCCAGTCCTCCAGCCCGGTCTTCCGAACCTTCCGGTTGCCCGGCCGGTCCCGTCCTCCGGTCCGGTCTCCCGGACTTCCTGGTTGCCCAGTCCGTCCAGTTTCCGGTCCTCCGCGTGACCCTCGGGGTTGCCCCCTCGGTGGTCTCCGGTTGAAGCGGTGAGTGAATTTCTACTCGCCTCCGCGGCGGCCGCACAAGTAGTTTCCGTTAACCTTTTCAAGATTCTTTCTTCATCCACAGGATGACATTTGTTATCCCCCGAGCCCACGCCTTATCCACCACTCATCCACAACCCCGTGCACACGCCCATCCCCAGCATTCATGATCCAGGAGGCGCAGGCCTCGACCGAGAGTTCGCGGGCAGCCAGCCCGGGTGGCGGGCGCCAGCAACCCCGGCGTGGTCGCGGGTGAGATCCCGCGAGGCTGGGTGGCGGTGGCTGGGCCGGCGATGTTCCCGGATGGCCCACCCGGCATGCCGCCGCCAAGCCCTCGGCCTGACCACAGCCAGGTGTACGCGATGCAATCTCACGAGCCTATACCAAACCTTTACTAATCTATGGTTTAACCGTTACTATCCATCACTGTACGTTCACGGCGATGACACCCCATGACACAAGAAAGGTGGATGAAAGGACAAAAACCTTCACTCGGCGTAATCGGGGGAAACAGAATTGCAGGTGTTTCACGGCCAAAGGAGGCCTACCCGCATGATTCGTCGCTGGTCGATTCCAGTCACCATCATCACCATGGTGTTCGGCTCGATGCTCGCTGCCGGCACCGCGTCCGCTTCTGCCGTCTCCCACCATCCGAGCACCACCGCCGTCAGACCCGGCGGGGCAGAGCACGCATTCAAGCCCGGCGGGCTGATGCACCGCGTCACCGGCGCAGGTCGCGAGGAAACCCGCGGCGGCCGGACGACCGTGGAGAGCACGAACTGGTCGGGCTATGCCGTCACCGGAAGCAATGGCGCTTTCACCAGCGTGTCGGCGAGCTGGACCCAGCCAACCGCGACCTGCTCGAGCAGCAGCAGCGGCGGCCGGCACGGCAGGTCGTCGGACGAGTACGCCGCGTTCTGGGTCGGGCTCGACGGCTACAGCAGCGACTCGGTCGAGCAGACAGGCACCGATTCTGACTGCGACGGCACCACCCCCGACTACTACGGCTGGTACGAGATGTACCCGGCCGACCCGGTGTACTTCACCAACACCGTGAAGCCGGGCGACTCGATCAGCGCGTCGGTGACCTTCAGCGGCACCGACACCTACACGCTGGTGCTGACCGACCACACCCAGGACTGGACCCAGACGATCACCAAGAACCAGTCCGGGCTCGACCGGTCCTCGGCCGAGGTGATCACCGAGGCACCGTCCTCGAGCTCAGGCGTGCTGCCGCTCGCCGACTTCGGCACCGTCAACTACACCGCCTCCACCGACAACGGCAGCTCGATGGGCACGCAGAGCCCGACGGCGATCGTGATGGTCGACAACAGCGGCCAGGACAAGGACTCGACCAGCTCGATGTCAAGTTCAGGCGCGTTCAGCAACACCTGGATCAGATCCAGCTAGCCAGGCAGGTCATCGCGGGTGCCCGGCGGCTCGGCCGCCGGGCACCCGCAGTTTGCGGCTAGCCGGCAGCGGCTACCACACGGAAGGTCGCCAGGGTCGGATCGGCCGCGTAGGCGATCCTGCCGCCGTCGGCGGCGATCACCCGCAGCGCCTCGATGGCGTCGCTGGTGATCAGCTCGCCGGGAGCCAGCACCGGCACGCCCGGCGGGTACGGCGCCACGAGTTCCGCGCTGATCCTGCCGACCGCGCGCGCCGCTGGCACCGTCTCGTCTGGCGCGAAGAACGCATCACGCGGCGGCAGCACCACCTGTGGCTGCACGGTCCAGGCCGCGG
>JASHQL010000281.1 GCA_030039155.1 Streptosporangiaceae bacterium
CAGGCCGATCACGACGATGATGGCCAGCGGCACGAACTGGGTGAGCTCGTACTGCAGCCGCTGGTTGGAGAAGCTGAGCTGGGCCAGGCTGGAATTCGGGTTACCTCCGGCGCCGAACCAGTTCACCCCGAGGCCGGGCCAGAGCAGGAACACCGTCGCCACGAACGCCCACAACGTGGGCAGGATCGCGCAGATCCACGCGCCGGCCATGCCGCCCGGTACCCGGTACGGGCGTTTCACGTCCGGACGCGAGTACCGCAGTTTGATCAGCGCCGGGAAGATGAACAGGTACGAGATCGTCGTGGTGGAGATCGTCAGCCCGAGGACAGCCTCGAAGTACCGGCTCGAATTGGCCCCGGTGATCTGGAATGCGGCGATCATCAGCACGGTCGCCACCACGCCTGAGCACACGTTCATCCCGGCCGGCGTTCCGAAGCGCGCCGAGAACCAGCCAAGTGCCCTCGGGCCGCCACCGTCGGCTGAGGCTATCGCCTCGGCCCGGTCGGCGCCCATGATCCATGTCGTCCCCGCGCTGGCTAGCGCGAAGATGAACACCACCGCCACCGCCCGGCCCAGGACCAGCCCGGCTCCGGTCAGCGTCGCCGCCCCGTTCGCGGCGACGTGGCCGCCGTAGATGGTGAACACCGCCTTGATGGCGTCGAGGAACCCGGCCAGCCCGGACACCTGGCTGGCGGGCAGCACGATCAGGATGAGCAGGATCGGGATCGCGTAGGACAGCATCGTCGCCAGTCCCGACCACATCACCGAGAACGGCACGTCCCGGCGGGGATTGGTCATCTCCTCGCCCGCCGCGGACGGCACCTCCATGCCGGCGTAGTTGAAGATCAGGACCGGCACCACCGCGATGAACAGCGCGTAGCTCGGCAGGAACGCGTGACCGGTGACTCCGTGCACCCCGTGCTTGATCGCGTACCCGATCACCGTGACCGCGAAGAACACCAGCAGCACGCCGCGCGCCCACGCGCCGGCCGTCGGCACCCATTTCCCGTACCGCAACGACACGATCGCCGCCCCGACGGTGAACCAGATGAACGCCACCGCGTACACGTACTTCCACGGGCCGCCCACCGCCCCGAAGAACTCCTCGATCGCGGCGAACGACACGATCGTCAGCGACCCGCCGACCCAGATCGGGTTGGAGATCCAGTAGATGACCGAGTTGACCGCGGCCAGCGGGCGGCCGAAGGCCAGCCTGGTCCACACATAGGGCCCGCCTTCCTGCGGGAACGCCGAGCCCAGCTCGGCGATCGACAGCGCATACGGCAGCAGGAAGAACACCCCGAGAAACACCAGCCAGGTGAACCCCTGGGCGCCGTTGGCCGCGACGGCGCCGACCGTATCGAGCGTCACGACCGTGCAGATCAGGTAGAAGAAGATGTCGAAGCGCCGGAAGTGCCGCCGCAGCTTCTTCTTTTCCTGAACCGCGCTGGCCGTCGTCTCATAGACGAGTTCGTCGGCCGTTACCTGGGCCATCTTGTGCCTCCGGGGAAATGGCGGCAGCCAATTACCAAGGCGATCCAATCAATCAGCGTGAACCACCGCAACTGCCATCACATTGCCGCGAAGCGGCGTGCTTATGCGGGATCGATTTCCCGGCTGACGGTCCATGCGTGCTTGCCGACCTGCCGGCCTCGGCTGAATCCGAGCTGCTCGAACAGTTCAACCGTCGCGGTGAACAAGAACCTGCCCTGGGCCTGCCGCCCCTCGGTGGTCTCGGAGATCGCTTCGACCAGCCCGCCGCCCGCGGTGGCGATCAGGTCGAGCGCGCCCGCCAGGCCGGCTCTCGCGATTCCCTCGCCGCGGTGCCGTTTGTCGACGAAGATGCAGGTGATCCGCCAGCGAGCGGGCGGCGGCGGGTTCTTTCGGTACTGCGCCTGGTGCCTGAGCTGCAGCTCATCCGTGCTGCCGTACTGGCACCAGCCCTGGGCGAGCCCGTCGGCATCGAAGACCAGCGCGGCGTGCGCCTGGCCCGCCCGGACGAGCTGCTCCTTCAGCGCGCGGTTGTCGCTGATCCCGCGCTGGTACGCGGAGTGGAAGGCGACGCACCAGCAGCCGCCGTAGACCCCGTTGTTGCGCTCGGCCAGCTCCGCGAACGCGTCCCAGGTGGACACGTCCAGCGGCCGGATCGTGTACCGCACTCCGGTGTCCGGGCTTGCTGCACTGGCTGCAGCTGCTCGGCTGTGCTCTGGCATGGGCGGCCTCCGCAGGTCGGCAACCTCGTCAGGTCCTGACTGTAGGCGCATTACCGGACGATCGGCGTCCGGTTCCGCCCCGGCGGATATCCGTTGCCGCGGGGTGACCTTCGGCAACGTTGCCGCGCGGCTGTGACCGGGTTCTCGATGACCGGGGAGATCAATCAGGGGATATTGTGCAGGCAGAGCGCGCGGCGGGCTGGAGGTGGTGCAGTCGTCATGATCCGGGTGATCATGCTCTCGCCGCCGGGCGCCGGGAAGGGCACGCACGGCAGGTGGCTGACGCTGCAGACCGGGGCCAGGCACATCTCCGCGGGTGACATTCTGCGGGCAGAGGTAGCGCGCGGATCCGACCTCGGCCAGCAGGTAGCCGCGTACACCGAGCGCGGCGACCTTGTCCCGGACGAGCTGATCTTCCGCATCCTGGCGCCTGAGGTTGTCGCCGCGGCCCGGCACACCGGGGGGTACGTGCTCGACGGCTTCCCGCGGACGATGCCGCAAGCCCTGCGCGCTGCGCAATTCGGCGCTGACCTCGCGCTGACCAGCAACGCCGTGGTGTACCTGACAGCACCTGAGCAGGAGCTCGTGAGCCGGCTGCTCGACCGGGCGCGGCGCGACGGCCGGTCCGACGACACGCTCGGCGTGATCCGGCACCGGCTCGGCGTCTTCGCCACGGAGACTGCGCCGCTCGTCGACTACTACCGTGACCGCGGCATCTTGGTGGAGCTGAGCACCGACCGCCCGGAGGCGGAGGTGCAGGCGGACTTGCTGGCCTGGTTCCAGGGCCGCGGGCTGATCCAGCCCCTCGCGGCGGAGTCCAGGCCGGACAGCGCAGAGCCGGCCGCTGAACGCTGACCTGGGAGTCGCCGCCTGGCCGCGGCGGCGCGGATCGCCCGGGCGGGCCTGAGCTGAGCATCAGGGCTGTCATGACCGTTCCGCGAGTTCCTCCTCGGCGTAGATCGCGGTACGCGGCGCGCCGTTCCCGATCGCGACGCCGCGGTACATGCCCTGGGAGCTGACCGGCAGTGCCACGTTGCCTGCGGCGTCGACAGCGATCAGGCCGCCGTCGCCGCCGCTGTGTGCTATCTCCGACAGCACCGCGGCAGCGGCCGTGGCGAGGCGCTGACCGCCGAGCCGCATGCGCGCGGCGATCTCATGTCCGGCGCCGTGCCTGATGAAGACCTCGCCGGTTCCGGTCGCCGAGACCGCGCAGGCCCCGTTCTC
>JASHQL010000282.1 GCA_030039155.1 Streptosporangiaceae bacterium
CGGGAAGGGCGAAGCCCGCCTGGCATGTGCACTCTCGTGTTCAGCCGACCTCCTTTCGGCCTGAAGGTGCGGACATCAGGCACCGAGAAAGGAGGCCGTCGTGCCTGCCACATCCCTTCCCGACCGCCCCAGCCTCGAGCACCTGAAGAACGAGGCCAAGACGTTGCAGCGGCGGGTCCGCGCGCGTTCGGCCGGAGCTATCGCGCTCGTCCGCGAGTTCCATCCGGAGTTCGGCCCGGCCGACCAGGACGATCCGCGGCTGGCTGCGTTCAGCCGCTCGGACGCCCAACTCGTCGTCGCACGCCGGTACGGCTTCGCCAGCTGGCCCCGGCTGCGCGAGTACCTCGACGTCCGCGAGCAGTACTCGCGCTATCCAGACGATGAGGCCGCAACTGCAGGCGCAGCCAGCGCGGAGCCGCTCGCCGACAGCTTCCTGCGGCTTGCCTGCCTCAACTACGCCGGGTTCGACTCCGGCCGGCTCACGCAAGCCGGCCGGTTGCTGGCCGAGCACCCGGAGATCGCCACCGCGTCGATCTGGGCCAGCGCGACGGCTGGCGAGTACGAGCACGTCAGTGCACTGCTGGTCGGCGATCCTGGACTGGTCAGCCGGCAGGGCGGGCCGTTTCGCTGGGAGCCGCTGCTGTACGCGGCATACTCCCGCGTGCCAGGCCCGGCGGCTGGCAGGTCAACGCTCGAGGTGGCGCGGCGGCTGCTCGCCGCTGGCGCGGACCCGAACGCCGGGTATCTGTGGCACGGGCTGCCATGCCCGTTCACCGCGCTGACCGGCGCGTTCGGCCGCGGCGAGGGAGCGCCGCCAGCGCATCCGCAGGCGGTCGAGCTGGCCAAGCTGCTGCTTGACGCTGGCGCCGACCCGAACGACGCGCAGGCGCTGTACAACTGCGGGCTGCAGTCGCCGCCCGAGGATGACTGGTACCTGCGGCTGCTGCTGCGGTACGGGCTCGGCAAGCGGGTCAGCGGGCCGTGGCAGGCAAGGCTCGGGAACGCGTTGCCGTCACCGGCTGAGCTGCTCGACCAGGAACTGCGCAAGGCGGCGTCCGACGACACGCCAGACCGGGCCAGGCTGCTGCTGGCACACGGCGCGGATCCTGCGTCCTACGGCACCGGGGATCCGTCGGACGGCGATCGCAACTCCTGGGAGATCGCCACGTTCACCGGGCACGCCGATGTGCTTGCCGCGCTCAGCGAGGCGGCCGAGCCGCCCGAGCCAGACCCGCTGCACGTCTTCCTCGGCGCGTGCATGCGCGGCGACGAGCCCGCGGTCCGGCAGATGCTGGCAGCCGATGAAGGGCTGACCGCCGCGGCCATCGCCATGGCGCCCGACGTGATCGTGCGTGCCGCGGAGGAACACCGGCCGGCCGCGGTGCGGCTGCTGGCCCGGCTCGGCTTCAAGGTGAACCGGCGCAGGCGCTACGGCGCGCCCTGCACGGCCCTGCACGAGGCTGCGTGGAGCGGCGACATGGAGATGATCAGGCTGCTGGTTGAGCTGGGCGCTAACCCGCGGATCAGGGACCGGATGTACGACGGGACGCCGGCCGGCTGGGCGCGCTACAACGGCCAGGACGAGGCCGCTGAGTACCTGGAGGCGCTTGAGCAGTCCGGCTAGCCTTCGCTGTGCCAGTCCACGGTGACGCGGGCCGCCTGGTCCTGATGCCGCTCAAGCCACCGGCGCGCGTACGGGCACAGCGGCACCACGGTGAGCTGCTCGGCGGCGGCCCGGTCCACCGCGGCCTGCACGAGCAGGCCGCCGATGCCGCGGCCGCCGAGCGCCTCAGGCACCTCGGTGTGCACCAGCACGAGGCGGTTGGCCCTGCGGTGGTAGTCGAGTTCGGCGCGCTCGCCGTCGGCGATCAGCTCGAACCGCGACTCTGCCTGGTTGTCGGTTACCTGCGGGGGCTGGCTCACGCGATCCATCCTGGCATCATGCGGCGTCCAGCGCCGCTGGTCCCTTGCTCCGCAAGAACAGCGCGGCGGTGACCGCCGCGGTGGCGGCCGAGATCGCCAGCGGCAGCCAGGCGCCGGTGTGCAGGAACAGCGCAGCGCCGATGATCGCGCCCGCGAGCATGGCCAGCACCGCGAGCACCCGCCTGCCTGTCCTGACGTTCTTGCCGCCGGCCAGCGGAGAGTCGGCGGCAAGGCCGGTGAGCGTCATGGTGAGCACGGTGGTGTTCATGTCCGGGATCGCCAGCCGCCTGACCACCGAGTTCCTGATGCCCATCGCGAACGCCACGATCGCGATCACCGCGTACCGGCCCCAGCCGTGGCTGACCGCCGGAGCCAGGTAGGCCACCAGGGCGGCGATGGCGACGAAGCTGGCCTCAAGCAGCATCGCGGCGGTCAGCAGCCTGCTGTGCTGCTTGATCCGCAGGCTGAGGCGGCCGCCGGCCACGGCGCCGGCCAGGAACAGGCCGAGCGAGGTCAGGCAGGCAGGCGCCGAGAAGCCCGGCGCCCCGGCCGCGGCGAAGCCGAGCACGACGACGTTGCCCGTCATGTTCGCGGTGAAGACGTGCCCGAGGCCGATGTAGCAGACCCCGTCGATCAGGCCGCTGAGCAGGGTGAGCACCAGCAGCGTGCGCAGCACTGGCAGCCTGTCCCGGTCTGTCGCCACACCGGATTGTCTCATCGGCGGTCTTGGCCCCGCGGCGGCTGGCACGTGGGGAAGATTGCTGTCGCCAGGACAGCAGCAATCTTCCCCACGTGAGTGCTCAGTGGGCGGCTGGATCGGGTAATTCGGGCAGATCGGGCGTGAGCAGGACCTCGGAGCCCACCGGGCGGAAGCCTGCGGCGAGGAAGGCACGCAAACTGGCGGCGTTGCCTGGGGCGACCTGCGCCCAGAGCGGCGCGCTACCTGGTACCAGGTGCCGGGCCGCCGCCGCGAGGCGGCGGCCGAGACCCTCGCCCCTGCGCCGCTCATCGACCTCGATCGCGGTTTCCCACCGGCCACACAGGCCCCTGCCGAGCAGGACCACCCCACCGTCCGCCTGCCAGGCGCGGACGTCATCGCGGTAGTGCAGGGCCCTGGCGATCCGCGGGTGTTGCTGGTCGGCTGCTGGTGTCAGCTCGACCGGCGGCGGGCCGGGCAGTGGGTCAGCCAGCGTGACGACATCGATGCTGCCCGCCGACTTGCCGGTGTGCTGGCCAAGCGCGTGCAGGAACCTTGCGCTCATCGGCGCAGCCAGGCTGTCGCCACGCAACTGGGCCCGCACCCAGGCCGGATCCGCCTCGGTGAAGATCACCGCGTGCGCGGTGAAGTCGAGCACGCCGTCGTACCGCGACGAGGCGGGCGGCAGGATCGTCACGCCACCGTCCGGAGCCGGGAACTTGCCGTCGGCTATCTGGTCGAGAATCGCCCTGAGCTTCTCGTTCCCGTCATGATGTCTTTGATCTTGGCGCAGCACGATCATCGGTAGGCGGAGATGCCGGTGATGGCCTGGCCGAGGGCGAGGGTGTGGATCTCCTCGGTGCCCTCGTAGGTGAGCACCGACTCCAGGTTGTTGGCGTGCCTGATCACCGGGTACTCGAGCGTCACGCCGTTGGCGCCGAGGATCGTGCGGGCCTGGCGGGCGATCTCGATCGCGGTCCTGACGTTGCTCATCTTGCCGAGGCTGACCTGCTCCGGGGTGATCGAGCCCGCTTCCTTGAGCCGGCCGAGGTGCAGCGCGAGCAGCTGAGCCCGCTGCAGGTCGGCCAGCATCCAGGCAAGCTTGCCCTGGGTGAGCTGGAAGCCGCCGATCTTGCGGCCGAACTGCTCCCTGGTCCTGGCGTAGCCGGCGGCCGCCTCGAAGCAGGCCCTGGCCGCGCCGGTGACGCCCCAGACGATGCCGAACCTGGCCTCCGACAGGCAGGACAGCGGGCCCTTCAGGCCCCTGACCTCGGGCAGCATCGCGCTGGCCGGCAGCTTCACGTCGTCAAAGTGCAGTTCGGAGGTGACCGATGCGCGCAGCGACATCTTCTTGTGGATGTTGCGCGCGGAGAAGCCCCTGGCGCCCTTGTGCACCAGGAAGCCGCGGATGCCGTCTTGGGTGTCGGCCCAGACCACGGCGATGTCGGCGATCGAGCCGTTGGTGATCCACATCTTGGCGCCGTTGAGCACCCAGTCGCCGCCGCTGCGATTGGCGTGGGTCTTCATGCTGGACGGGTCGCTGCCGTGATCGGGCTCGGTCAGCCCGAAGCAGCCGATCGCCTGGCCGGCCGCCATCCTGGGCAGCCACTCCTGCTTCTGCTCCTCCGAGCCGTACTTCCAGATCGGGAACATGGCCAGCGAGCCCTGCACCGACACCAGGCTGCGCAGGCCGGAATCGGCTGCTTCCATCTCCCTGCAGGTGACGCCGTAGGCGATCGGGCCCATGCCGGCGCAGCCGTAGCCCGTCAGGTGCATGCCCAGCAGGCCGAGGCTGCCAAGTTCGGGCGCGAGCTCCTTGGGCAGCGTGCCGGCCTCGAACCAGTCAGCGATGTGCGGCATGATCCGGTCCGCGGCGAACTTGCGTACCGTGTCGCGGACCAGCCGCTCGTCGTCGGACAGCTGATCATCGATGCGGAGCAAGTCGGTGCTGGCTGCTGGGTCCAGGCTGCGCGGCATGTTCGGTGTTCCTCTCGTGCATGGCCTCGCGGTTAGCGTATGCGGCGGGTCGTGGCTTGGGGCAGGCCGGATGTTGGCTTCGACGGCTGACTGTTGGCGGGCGTGCGGCTGGGTAGGTGGGCTCATCGGCGCGGTCAGGTCGGCCGGAGCTTGGTCGCTGATTGGGGCATGATGGACAATATGAGTGGCGCAAATGGCGTGAACGGCAAGGACGGCGGCAAGGTCCTCGAGCGCACGCTGAACGACCGCATGGTGGCCGGGGTCTGCTCTGGCCTGGCCGTCTACACCGGGATTGACGCCAACCTGCTCCGGGTGATCTTCGGAGTTCTCTGCATCTTCGGCGGCATAGGCGCGCTGATCTACCTGATCGCCTGGGTGGTGATCCCCGAAGAGGGCGAGAAGCAGTCGATCGTCGAACGGCTGGTGAACCAGAACCGGGATGAGGCTCACGGGCCCTGAGCGGGGAGCTGGCCGGCGTTCCCGGCAAGACTCAGTTGCTCGGATCCGGCCGGCGCTGGGTATACCCTCGGTGGGCCGAGCGGATCGGCTGCCAGGCTGCCGGTCCCGGCGTCGGGCCCGCCTGGTCGCTTTGCCGGCACTGCCTTGCGTCCCCTATGCTGGGGCGGTCCCCGACGGCGGGCGCCAAGGGCCAGGCGGCGGTAACCGTCGAAGCCCCCATCGTCTAGCGGCCTAGGACACCGCCCTTTCAAGGCGGCGGCACGGGTTCGAATCCCGTTGGGGGCACGC
>JASHQL010000283.1 GCA_030039155.1 Streptosporangiaceae bacterium
CGATCTGCATCACGTCGATCGCGCGGGCCTGCAGCAGCTGCTTGAACACGACCCGGTTCGCGGCGTGCTCGCCGGCCGCGATCCGGATCGGGGCGACCGCCCGGCGGATCTCGGCCATTGCCAGCACGTCGTCAGGGAAGGTGGGCTCCTCCAGCCATGCCGGGCGGAAACCGGCCAGCGCGCCGATCCACCCGATGGCCTCGGCGGTGCCCCAGACCTGGTTCGCGTCAAGCGCGATGGCGTAGTCATCCCCGCACACTCGCCTGGCCAGCGCGCACCGCCGCAGGTCGTCCTCGACGCTGCCGCCGACCTTCAGCTTGACCTGGCCGAACCCCTGGTCCATGGCCTCGCGCAGCAGCGCGGCGAGCTGGTCGTCGGCATAGCCGAGCCAGCCAGGCGCTGAGGAATAGGCAGGGTACCCGTGCGCGGCCAGCTCGGCGATCCGGTCCTGCTTGCCGTCGGCCGAGCGTTCCAGCAGGTCCAGCGCCTGCGCGGGGGTGATCGCGTCCTCGATGTAGCGGAAGTCCACCAGCGACACGAGCTCGGCCGGGCGCAGCTCGCAGAGCAGCCGCCAGAGCGGCAGCCCGGCGGTCCTGGCCCGCAGGTCCCAGCAGGCGTTGACCACCGCGCCCGCGGCCATATGCGCGATGCCGGTCTCCGGGCCGAGCCAGCGCAGCTGGCTCTGCCCGGTCAGCCGCCGCCACAGGCCGCCAAGATCAGCGACCAGTTCGCCGACGTCGGCGCCGACGACATCGGCGGCGACCGCGGCGACGGCGGCGAGCTGGACGTCGTTAAACCGGCCGATCGTGAAGACGAAGCCATGCCCGGACAGGCCGCCGGGCGCGTCGGTGCGCAGCACCAGGTAGGCCGCCGCGTAGTCAGGTGCCGCGTTCATCGCGTCCGAGCCCGCGAGCGTCAGCGAGGTCGGGAACCTGACGTCGAAGGTCTCTGCCGCCACGATCCTTGGCATGCGCCGACCTTAGGTCATGTCGGCGCGAAGCAGGTCGGCCGCGGCCGGCATGCCGGACCGCGAGCTGTCGACAAGCAGCGGCGCGGCCGGCCCGGCGCCGAGGGCACCTGGCGGCTGGCCGTCGCCGGATTCGAGCGCGTGCAGCAGCGCGTCCACGAACGCCTGCGGCCGGTCGGCCTGCAGGTAATGGTTCGCCTCGGGGATGAAGTACCAGCGGTTGCCTGGCCTGAGCATCAGGTATTCCTGCCACACGTAGCTGGCCACCCGCGGCGGCGAGACGGTGTCGCAGAGCCCCCAGATCAGGGTGACCGGGAATTGCGCCGCCGCCAGCCCGGCAAGCCACCGCTGCTCGTCCCTGGCCCGCTCGGTCAGGTACTGAATCGTCTCGTGCAGCACTCGCACGCCGTCTGCGTGGCTGAACGTGGCGGTCAGCGCGTCGACCTCGGGGTCGCCGGCGGTGCGCGGCGGCGTGAAGGTGCTGGCGCCCACGCCCGCGGCGAGGGCCGGCGCGGTGATTGCGGCGGCGACGCGCGGCCAGGTAGCCGGGTCAAGCATCAGCCGCTGCGCCATGGTCAGGTTCGACAGCGGCAGGAAGATGTTGCCGTTCGACAGCACCAGGTGCTCGACCCGGGTCGCCGCGCTGCCCTGGGCAGCCCGCGCCGCGTGCAGCAGCGCGACGCTGTCGCCGCGATCGTGCGCGACCAGCACGGCTGCGTCAGCGCCGAGCACCTCGGCCAGGTAGTAGTCGAGCAGCTCGGCGTCCCTGGCCAGGCTGTATCCCCAGCCCTGCGGCTTGTCGGAGAATCCGTAGCCAGGGAAGTCCAGCGCGCAGACCCGGAACTTCGCGGTCAGCTGGCCGGCCACCGGGAACCAGTCGATGCTGCTGGTGGGCCAGCCATGCACGAGTAGCAGCACCGGCGCGGCCTGATCGCCTTGCTCGACGTGGAAGACCTGCACGGGCCCGGCATCGCCGGCCGCCGGCTGCCAGCTGAAAGAGCTGCCACGACTGCGCCAGTCGTCGGCTCGCGGCTTGTCCATCACCGTCTCCCAACCTCGAACCGATGCGGGCGGCCTAGCGGTCCCAGGCCATGACCGGTCCGTGCGCCCGCACCGTCACCGGCTCGCCGACGGCCAGTTGCGGTCCGCCGGCCGTGCGGACCGTGACCTCGAGGCCATCGGCCGCGTCGTCTGGCCGCACCCGGACGACCGCATCATGGCCGTAATACTCGTAGCCGACGACGTGGCCGCCGAACGTGCCGTCGGCCCGGTGCGGCACCGCGCCGCCCGCCTGGCCCGGCACCAGCTCGAGCTGCTCCGGCCTGATCAGCACCGTCAGCTGGCCGCCGCCGGCGGCTGCCGCGCAGTGCGGCTCGAGCGGCAGCAGGCCGATCACGGTCTGCACCATGGCTGCCCCGGCGGCGCCGGCCAGCCGGCCCGCAAGCAGGTTCGCGTCGCCGACGAACCGCGCCAGCGCCGGATCGGCTGGCCTGCTGTACAGCTGGTGCGGCGCGGTGTACTGGACGATGCGGCCGTCCCGCAGCACAGCGACCCGGTCGGCCATCGACAACGCCTCGTCCTGGTCGTGCGTGACCAGGATCGCGGTGGTTCCCGCGCCCCGGCAGATGGCCTGCACGTCTGCCCGCACGCTCGCCCGCAGGTGGGCGTCCAGCGAATTGAACGGCTCGTCGAGCAGCACGACCTCTGGCCCGATGGCCAGTGCCCTGGCCAGCGCGACCCGCTGCTGCTGACCGCCGGAGAGCTGATGCGGATACCGGCCGGCCATGCCGGTCAGGCCCACCGCGTCAAGCAGCTCGGTGATCCGCGGGCCGCGCCGCTGCTGAGCCCGCAGGCCGAAACCCACGTTCCTGGCGACGGTCAGGTGCGGGAACAGCGCGCCTTCCTGCGGCACGTAACCGATCTTGCGGCGCTCCGGCGGCAGGTAGCTGGCTGGCCCGTCGACCACGCGGTCGCCGATCGTGACCGTCCCGGCATCGGCACGCTCAAACCCGGCCAGCAGCCGCAGCAGCGTCGTCTTGCCGCTGCCTGACGGCCCGAGTATCGCGGTGAACGAGCCGGCCGACACCGCCAGGTTCAGGCCACGCAGCACCACGAGTTCGCCGAACGCCTTGTGCAGGTCGGTCAGCGTGAGCTGCCTCATGGTCGTGATCCTCGCGGCTGCGCCGAGCTGTTGAAGAAGCGGCCGAGCACGATGCCTGGCAGCGTTGCCACCACGATCATCACCAGCGCGAACGGCGCGGCCTGGGCGTAGGAAAGGCTGGACTGGTACTGCCAGAACTGGGTGGCCAGCGTCTGCACGCCGGTCGGCACCAGGATGAGCGTAGCGGTCAGCTCGGTGACCACTTCGAGGAACACCAGGCAGAACGCGGCCGCCAGGCCGGGCGCCGCGATCCTGAGGGTGACCCGGCCGAAAGCGGCCAGCCGGGTCTGGCCCAGTGACCTGGCGACGTCCTCCAGGCTGGCCGGCGTCCTGGCGATGGCCGCCTTCACGCCGACCAGCGCCAGCGGGAAGAACATGATGGTGTAGCAGAGCACCAGCAGCGGCGCTGTCTGATACCCGGCGCCGCCAAGGTACTGCTCGGTGAAATAGGTCAGCGCCAGCGCTATCACGACGCCTGGCATCGCGAGGACCAGGTAGCTGCTGCGCTCGAGGAACAGCCGGACGCGGCCGGAGTGCCTGATCGCCAGCACCGCGACCGGCAGCGCGAGCAGCGTGTCAAGCGCGCCGGCGCACGCGCCGTAGGCGGCGGTGTGCCAGGCGGCGCTCAGCATGGAAACGCTCACCGAATTGGACACCGACGGCACCCCGCCCTCGATCATCCAGTAGATGCTCGCGCCGGTCGGCAGGCCGACGGCGAGCGCGATGAGCGCGCACACCCCGGTGAGCGACGC